>JAQCIJ010000008.1 GCA_027592135.1 bacterium
CCTTGAAAACGCCAGTATATTAGATATTGTTGCTACGTTTGTAGCCCTCGGCTTGATTGTCGCTTCCATCCTCTGTTTGGCATACATTATTATTGGTGGTATTACTTTTATTCTCTCAGCAGGTAACGAAGAAAAGATTAAGAAGGCTGTTCACACAATTCGATTTTCTATCATTGGATTATTCGTCTCGTTCCTTGCATTCTTTGTTGTCGCATTCCTTGCAAAGCTCTTAGATATCCCATTCGATCTCGACTTTTCTCTTATTGTCGATCTTATGAGTGAGATCCTAAGCTCTCTTGAGTAGCTTTCTGCGTTGCATCATTGTCTGAGCAGCCCCTGCAAGCCCTGTCATTCCAAGAAAGAGAGCATCAAATGCAGCTCCTGTTGGTGGTAAGTTAGAGATAACACCAATCTCTGAAGTATATATACGGTCTTCAAGAGAAACGGTGTTCATTCCTTTTCCACTCACCGTTACTACGTTAGGGATAGTAACTCCGTGTGGTGCTCTGTAATCAATCTGTGCTGTGTAGTCTGCATTCCAGTGCTGGCCTGGTTCTAGGACTGGGATCTCCCAAGCAATGCTATCACCGCTAAGGTTTCCGTTGTCAGCCTGCAACACACGAATGTAATCTGAGCTCATACGGTCGTTTACACGCACGTTGTACAAAGCGTGGTCTGTAGTATTTGCCACAGAGACTGTGTATCCAACACGTTCCCCTGGGCGTACTTCGCCTCGGTCTGCGTTCTTAGAAACAAGGACATCACTTCTCTGCGCGAGGCCTCGACCTGCAATAGTGTTTCCGACTACTGTTGTATCGACAGATTCGTATCCGTTAACTGATACAGTGTTTCGTAGACGTTCACCAACTGGTGCGTCGCTTCGTACACGACCTGTAACTCTAAGGCTTCGGTTACCACTAGGAGCTACTGCAAGGTTTTCCCATCGAACATTTGTTCCTGTCCAGTATCCACCTTCTGATGCATCTACGAATTCCAAGTATCTCGGTAGGGCATTTGCAAGGTCTACTTCTGTAGCAAGTTGGTTTGTTCCGTTTTGCAAACCAATATCGTAGGTAACGAGTGCACCTGGAACTATTTGATCTAGTCCGTCAGTAGTAGTTGCGATAATGGCATTTGGAAGTATACCGGTGTGTACTGTTGTCGTATCTGTAGAAAGAGCAGCTCCGATAGAAGCGCGAGTAGTAATATTAAAGAACTCCTTAGCGTCGTGTTTGATACGAACAGATACTGTATATTCACGAGCTCCATTAGGACCAATCTTGTGGTCATTCCAAGAGATTGCTTGACGGTTACTTGAGTGATCTCCACTGACGTACTCGACAGTAGTATCTGTAGGGATTTGTAACCGAAGGTCGTATTCTCTTTCGCGGTTAGATGGGTTACGTACTGCAATGATATATTCAAGAGTTTCTCCTGGCTGTGCGTACTTCTTTCCGTCAGTCACTGTTACATTAAAAGGCAATCGTGATTGAATGACTTCATTATCTTCACGTTCTACACGTGTGGTATCCGTATCTTTTTCTCCTTCTGCAGCAGCCTGCGCTACAAGAAGAAGTTCATTTTGTGCATCTGGGTCTACTTCTACAGTTACAGTGATCTTACGGACACGTCCAGGGTAGACTGATACATCGTTCCACCGAATGAGTTCTTCGTTCCGTGATCCTGCATCAGAAGTTCCTATCAGGTTTGTCTGGTGCGGCATTTGGAAAAACACATCAGCAAGTACTGGTTCTTCTCTCTCTGTTCGTAGGCTAATGATGTATGTCAAACTTCCTCCTGCGTGAATGATATCTTTAGCGTCAGTTACAGAAACAAAGATTCCACGTCCTGTAGGACCTTCTGAGTCATCGTGAAGAGAAAGACACTGAGGATCTTGTGGGTAGTCTGTTCGTCCATCGTGATCGTTGTCTATTCCGTCAGCACATTCTGTAAACACAGCAGATGCGCTGTCTACTGGGAGTCCTGATACGCTACTGTGTACTGTGATGACAAGCATTCCCATCAGTGAGACTGAAGCGAGTACTTTTCGGCGGTTTGGATGACAAGATTTCATAATTTCGGAGAGAAGTTTTCCAAAAGGCAGACTACTATAGTAACTTTTTTTATACTTGTCAAGCATGTGTACCTTATGCGTCGTAGATAGGACGGATCGTAATCTGGCCGTCTTTTCATGTTATTTATTGAGTTTTTGCCAAATATTAGTATTATATGTCGGCTAAAGGGCGCATAGCTCAGTTGGTCTAGAGCATCTCGTTTACACCGAGAGGGTCGGGGGTTCGACTCCCTCTGCGCCCACCACTTCTTCCTGTATACTCCACTTATGTTAGAAATCATCCACATCATCGTTTCTATCCTTCTTGCGATCTGCATCACTGTGCAAACACGGTCATCAGGGCTTTCTGCTACATTCGGTGGATCTGGTGCTGCGAACGTTGTGCAGAGAAGAGGGGCTGAGAAACTTATCTTCAAGTTGAGTATTTACCTCAGCATCGCTTTCTTTTCGCTATCGGTAATTCGTTGGTACGTATACTAAGAGTTGTAGTATTTTTGTATGGATAACGGTTCTTTTCGTGCACTGGCAACCCTAAACCAGAAAACTCTTCTCGGTATTTTTGGACTAGTCTTCTTCTTAATGCTGATATTTTTACTGAGAAAGTTCCATGCAGAAAACACCGTAACTATTCCTACAGCTGGTGGAACGTATATAGAAGGATCTGTAGGAGAAATGCAGCCACTGATTCCATGGTTTACGGTCCAGAATGATGTGAATAGAGATATTCTCTCTCTCGTGAATCCAGGACTCTTAAAATATGATCCAGAAAGTAAGAATATTAAAGATGATCTTGCCACTCTTCTTGTCAGTAACGAAGGCAGGATTTATACTGTAAAGTTAAAAGAAGGTTTGCAGTGGCATGACAGCACTCCGGAGAATCCACATCCGGTAACTGCAGATGATGTCCTTTTTAATTTTAAGACTATTCAAGATGCTGCATTTCCTAACCCAATATTGCAACAGAACTTTTTGGGAGTGGACATTCAAAAGATGGATGACCGCACTATTCAATTTCGCTTAGATGATCCGTATAGCTTCTTTGCAAGCAATCTAACACTTGGACTTGTTCCTGAAAGCAGCTTTACAGGAGTCCCTATAGCAAAGCTTGAGCAAGTACTCGATTTTGGATTTGCACCAATAGGAGCAGGTCCGTATAAATTTAAAAGCCTTGTTCAAACAGAACTCTCAACAGAAATGACTCTTGAGAGGTTTGCTCGTCCTGTAACACCTGAGTATCGTTTGGAGCAGATAATCTTTCGTATCTTTCCAGATTATTCGACTTTACTTTCAGATATTAGAAACCTTGATGGAATCCGTCATGTTCCACGCAATGACAGTGGCCAACACTTAGTGCCACGACGCTTTAAAGCAGTAGAATATTTTTTGCCACAGTATGTTGCACTCTTCTTTAATCTCGACCATGCAATTTTAGAGGATCGAAACCTTCGCATTGGTCTACAGCTAGGGACGAATAAGCAAGAGCTTGTAGAGCACATCAATGAATATCGTATAGTAGATACACCACTTATGGAGTTGGACTCTGCAGATTGGCGCTATACGTACGATCCAGAAGCTGCACAAGGGGCGTTCTTTGAGTCCAACTGGCACCTTCCAGAGAAGGTACGCCTTCAGAGGCTACTAGAAATACATGAGGCGAATTCTGTTGGTCCTTTGCAAATTGCTCCTATTGTCCTTCTTGATACTGGGGCAATTCTTTCTGTAACAGGATCACTACTGGATGCCCCTATTGGATCCACTTTAAATGGTCTTCCTCTTTATGAAGATTCTACGCAAACAGGGTCATGGATTGCTGCTCTTCCTACCTATGGTGGTACGGGTTCTTTAAAGATGGGAAACAATCTTATTCGTCTGATTGACCCAGATGGAAACCCTATTGATTCATTTTATGTTTGGCGTACAGACAATGGTCGAGAGTACAAGCGTGCTTCTGTTGAACAAGATCTTGTTGATCGTTTTATCGATACACGCAAAAACTCTGAGCATATTACAGAAGAAAATAGAATAACTATTGCAAATCTTTTTCTTGAGAAAGGAATGATTCGTGAGCGATTATCTACAGACCCACAAGATATTCGTGTCAATGATGTTGGCGATAGGCTTTCTTTAACACTTCTGACAAGCCCTTCTCCTCCTCAGTACAGAACCATTGCAGAAGATATTGCTAAGCAATGGGCTGCTCTGGGTGTGCATGTTGGAGTCATTATTCCAGAATCAAGGCAGGAATTTGAAGAAAAGCTTCTTGCCCGTGAGTACGATGTCTTTTTATTTGGACAATCCCTATTGGACAATCTCGATGCGTATCCCTACTGGCATAGTTCTGGAATGCAGAAACTTACCGATAGTAAATTTGATCTAAGAATTGATGCCTATAATTTATCTCAATACAGTTCGATTGCAGCAGATGGTCTACTCGAAGTTATTCGTCAGACTGGTGACGATAAAGAGCGACAGGATGCTCTTTCTGAGCTTCAAGAAACTCTCCAGAATGATGTTCCAGCTATCTTTCTCTACACCCCATATTATGCGTTTGCCTATCATGAACAAGTCAAAGGAATACAGATTGGAGCCCTTTCTTTGCACTCAGATCGATTCACTACTCTGCATGATTGGTTCCTTAAAGAAGCATTGATCTTTAAGCCTGGCAAGAACTGGTGGAACTTCATTCCATGGCTATTTACGTTAATATAGTATTTTAAGGCTATTTATTGCACTTTCTGGCAATAAAACTTTACCCTTGACGTATCTTATTTAGTTAACTAAGATGAATCGGCTATTTTAAATAACTCTATGGAAATACTTTTACTAGAAGACATCCCTGGCATTGGTAAGAAAAACGACCTCCTTCTGGTCGGTGATGGTTATGCTCTTAACTGCCTACTGCCTCGCAGACAGGCTCTTATCGCTACTCCTACTGTTCGTAAGCGTTACGCTGAGATCATTAAGAAGCGTGCCCTAGAACGCCAGACAGAGATAGAGAGTAAGCAGAGTGCTGCAGCTGCAGTAGCTGGGAAGAAGATTTGCTTTACACGTAAAGCAACAAAGACTGGAAAACTCTACGGTGCAATCACCGAAAAGATCATTGCAGAAGCACTTCTTGAACAGCACAAAATTGAGATCGAAGAGTCTGCTATTTCTTTAGTAGATCAAATAAAGGCTCTTGGTGAGTTCACAGCTTCTGTTGAAGTTGCTGGTCGCCATGAAAATCTTATGGTTGTTGTGGATCA
Source organism: bacterium (assembly GCA_027592135.1). Classification (GTDB taxonomy): domain Bacteria; phylum Patescibacteriota; class Gracilibacteria; order Peribacterales; family Peribacteraceae; genus UBA2170. Next base: position 5,320 of record JAQCIJ010000008.1, read on the forward strand.
AGAGAAATAATCCCTTTGCGCCAGTAGCTTCCTCCTACGTCATTCTTTGGGATGACTTCGGTGGACAGGCAGCTTCCAGCTTCGCTTTGCTGGATTTTCAACAGCAAACTCAATATCATTCATGCTACTGCGCCAGTAGCTCAGCTGGTTAGAGCCCCGGACTTATAAACCGGAGGTCGATGGTTCAAGTCCATCCTGGCGCACCATAAAACATGTAATAGTCAAACTAAGAGGGGTGACTTTAATTTTTAAGTCAACTCCTCCTAGGTAATAGGAAGATTATCCTTAGTCAATGATAAATGCAGTTCCACTGAGTAAAAGTTGAACATCACTGCCAAGCACTACTGTTCTCTTGCCAACTGTTTCTTGAATAGAAACATTGTAGGTAGCACCACTTGGCTGCTGAACACACACCTGTTTTTCATTTTGCGCCAATGCAAGTGCTACAGAGCCAGAGCCACAACCAGTCTCAGGAATAATAGAGTTGGTAGCAGGGACGCATACTACTGGTGCGATAACATATACACCGTTTTTGCGCCAAAACGGTATAACTCCAAACGCACCGTTCTTAGGAATGCGTGATGCAAATCTTCCTCTTACTTCTTCAAATATTTTCAGTGCCGTAGCCTCTGGTACTGCCTCATCTAGGGGAATAAGAAGGTGTGTTATGCCTTCAAGAAATACAGCCATGACCCTACTATCAAAATCAACAACTTCCACAGAAGATGGCAATGGTAGCTCTAAAGCTGTGTAGCACTCATTTTCACTGATGGGCGTACATGAACATGAAACCAATTGCTCTGTGCCAGATGATGCTAGAATTATTTTCTCTCTGTTATCTCTCAATGATAATAATGTAGCGGTTGAACGTAGGGCATTTATACACAACTCTCCTCCCATCATATCAAGACGAGGCGTGGTTGTATTCTCAGAAAGAAATCCCACCTGCTCTGATTGTACAAGCTGACCATTCATGAATGGTAGTGACATAATTGAACGCTGATTGGCTGCAATTTCTGACTGAATAATCACTGTATCATTTCCTCCTGCCGATAATTTAGTGAAGTTGATTCTCATGATTGCAGAGCGGAAAATTCACGACAAAATGACCTAAACTTTTCATATCCCTCGTTCATGAGCTTTGTTGTTTTTTCATCAAAACCTTTCTTTGCTTTGTAGCTATAAGCAGTTTCCAAAGGTAACCCTTGAATATCTGCAACCACAGCTAATAAATCCCGTTTCATCCTTTCATCCATTGCTTGATCCTCTACTAGCTGTTCAAAGCTGCGACTGGCAACATCCTGAACACTCCAATCACCCGCATAGCTTCCGTAGACTGGAAGTTTTCCTGCTGAGCATATCAATTGCCCTCGCAGATATTCAACTGTTACATCTTCCTGCTGACAAGCAATTGGATCATCTAGTGAAATAATGCCTTCCGCCTCAATGCGTTCACGAAAATACTCTCTTGTGTCTTCTATGTTAGCTTCGGCTTTGATTGCTTGTCGCACCAGCCAAAAGACACGTTCTTTGTCCCCTCCAACCATAAAGAGTTTCTTTGGCTTTGCTTCTGCATCTCTAAGAATTTTTCCAGTGACTGGTGCAATGTCATCACCAGAATAGAGGCTGTGTGCAGTGGAATAGCGCAGTGCATCCTCCGCAGTACTTCCGTTCTTCATGCCAATTCCTATTACCTTTCCTCTAGCTTTTTCAAAGCTGGGATCAGTTGTTTTCCGTAGTTTCATTGTAAAATAGTCCAATAGCCAATCTAAAGACGACTGCCTTTCAATTGGCATATCAGTATCAAATGAAATTAACTGCCCTACGTCTGGTTCAAGAAAATGTTCAATGTACGCTTGTAGTAGCGCAAAGTTTCTTTTTGCAGCTTCTTGCATTCCTTCTGTATCTGCTTGATTTGCATCTGCAACGAATGAATCTGCGGAGTAAAGCAGCACCTTGGGTCTGGCGAGTGTTGGAACACGTTCACGCATGGATTCTAAGATTCTTTTTACTGCCAATAGATACGATGGCAGTCGCCCATTTGGTGCAGGTTGTTGGCTACAACCAAAGCCAATGCGTATTTGCAGGTCTGAAAATTCTTGTGGGTTTTGGTAGCTGCGAAGCGACATGCGTAGGAGATCACAAATCGCTCGTTCATCAGCAGATTCAATAACTCTGTTGTTTTGATAGAAGCATGTGAAGATTCTTTTTGTATTTGCGATTGCCTCTTCTCGTTCAGCTACCGGAATAGCACTCAATTCCTGTACAAGAATCGTATTGATTGCTTCCTTTTGGAAAACATCGGGGTTGATGCGCTGCTTTTCTGACGTAACGGTAAGAGCTGCACCTTGCCACTGTTTTGCAAGTTGGCTGAGTAAGGATGTACGCCAGCTGTCTATCTCTGAGGTGCTGGGCAACGGATATGCCGATGGTGTAGATAATGAAGAAAGCTCCATTGGAAAAATGGGTAGATATAACAATCCCCTCATCAGTGAGGAGGGGGAGATATCGGAGCTAGTTCTTCGTTATATTTAGATCATTACAGACGCACCGATGCCATCCTCTCCTCACAGGAGGGGCTGACATGATGATGCTGTTGCTGCTGAACAGCACTGAGAGAGCCTGTAACTGGTGATTGCATACTTTGCATTTCTGCGGATATGTTACATAGATATTTTTACGAGTCAATAGTTTATAGGCATTCTAACCACCGGATGCATCTGTAATGTATGGTGCAGCATTCACTGGTTTCTTTAGGCTATTTACCTCCCTCACATACACCCTCTCCCCACCTCTCCAAATACCATTTACTTTTCTAGGCTCAATCCTTTTGTCTAGTTCTACAGTAATACTAAACAGGTAGTAACCATTGGGTGCTTTATCACCATTCGATTCGTCGCGCACGTATCGAAGTGCCACTTACTTTATGTCTTTTGTAAGCCATTTAAATAGATAAATAGATATATGAATAGTAAACTGCTAAATGACTTTTATGTAGTTAGGCATAGAGTCATGCAAAATGGATACATGCTCTTGGCATCTCGGTTGAAGACAAAACACCAATGGCACATGCGATGATTACCCAGGCACTCGGTACGTTTCTACTTGCATGGATCATCGGCGTAACAGCGGAAGAAAGCTCACTACAGCTTGCTACTCTTGTCGCGCTTGCTATTGCTTGTTTGATCAAAGCCAATGGATTGTTAGCAAAGAAGAAGAGAGCTGCCATCGTAGTGGAGACTGCATTCGTACTCGCGATGGTTGTTGTCATGATTCTTGCTCACGCTGTTGTGCGTAGTTGCCATTTAATTTACGGTTCCATCTGTTGATAGATAGTGGGTTTTTATTTCCATTTCATTATTTATATCTACCCAATATGCTTTTGCCTTTTTCCTGGAGCTTATTGCCAATTGAATTTCTTCATTAATGAAATGAACGGCAGCACCATCGTCAATAGCATAACCAGGTTTTGATTTTTTGCTTTTTATGAGCTTGATGTAGGAAGGCCTTCTTTTGGTTTCACCGTCATAGTGAGGACAGTGGCTTCCTGGCAAAATTCCTAAGCATTTGAGAGTGTATAATGGTTGATTTTGTGGATCTGTAATGCCCTGTTCAAACCAACATATTGAACCTGCACTCAGACCTGAAAGGATAACCCCATTTTTGTAAGCTAACCTAAGAATGTTATCAATGTTCCATTCTTTCCACAGAACTAGAGCATTTCGGGTGCTTCCACCTCCTACAAAGATAATATCCTGTGAAAGAAGATGGCTTTCAAGGTTAGAAAAATTTGGTTTGAATAATGATATGTGAGTGGGTATACAATCCATTTGATCAAAGCATTTGTAAAATCTTTGAATATAATCCTCGGAGTCGCCACTTGCTGTGGGCAAAAAACATATTTTGGGTTGCTGCTTATTAGATTGGTTTAGGATATATCTATCCAGTCTCTTGTTCCTAGGTTCCATAGAAAACCCACCTCCTCCAAATGCAATTATTTGTCTTTGTATGGGACTCATAAACAGATAGTAAATTAAATGGCTATTTCGCCTAACTAGTTATTATACGAATTGTTTGTGTATAATCTACCGAATTGGGTAGGTTATACGTAGTATTTGATATATCGTAGAAAGTTCAGAAAACAGCCACTCTGGCCCATCAATAAAAAGGCCCCTTACACAAGGAGCCTCTTTTTTTTATACGTGTTTAAAGAATCGATCCTGCATAGACGAGTAATACACCCATTGCTGTAGCAGCAATTCCACCAAATGCGAGAGTAGCCTCGCTCTTCATGAATTTCTTTTTCATATTCACAGCAGTCTGGGGCCACCATGCATACATGAGGCCTTTAAGAAATACAGCCCAAGCCATTAGGGTAACTAACCCTTCTGGGTCTGCACTTACTGTGTAACCGTCTACAAGAACTAGTGTACCGAGCACTGTCATAAGTGCTCCTAATACACGCATCTCTATATCGTCCTTAAATAACTTATCAAGAAACTTCATAGTCTGCTTACTGTAAAATAATAGTGGCAAACCAAATAGGAGTTCTAATACTCCTATAGTGTAGGCAAATGTCGATAATTCCATACATGAGAGTGGGAAAGAATTACTCTATTATAGTTCTTTTCTTCGTATAAATTCTAGGGCTTCCTTCTTCGTCGTTACCTCCTTAGACTTCTGTGCTAAATCTAGGGCTGAAAGCACATTGCCAATTTGCTCTCCTTGCTGAATTCCTAGTGTTTCCATTATTTCATCACCACTAAGAAGTGCTTTTTTAGGTCTAGGGTTTTCATCAAGGAAATTGTTATAGTCACTGATGATGCATTCATAGAGATCAAAATTCGACGGTGTAGTACCTGCAATATCTAACCAAAAGACCTGCAACAATTCGATAAACCATGGGTGGTAGTACCAGTGATGCTTTCTCTTGGTGTCTAATTCTGCAAATGCCCCCATCATCATATGATGCTCGATAATCCAGCAGATCTTATCTCTGCGAGAAGCTGGGAACTGTAATTGATCTAAGACTTCTTTTGCTATCTTTCCCCCTTGGCGTGCATGCTCATTAAATTTAATACGCTCATTATCAATAGAGAATGTTACCGGCTTGCCAATATCATGTAGCAAAGCTGCCCACCGCGTATCTGCACCATGATCTTCTGTAAACGAAGAAATAACCCGCATTGTGTGGTTCCAGACATCTCCCTCTGTATGAGCCTTAGAAGGCTGTGCTACACCTTTACAAGCGTGTAACTGGGGCAGCAAGGTCTCAAGAATATCAGTCTCCCAGAGGTCTTCAAAAGCTATTTCGGGATTTGGACCAAGCAGTATCTTTTCGAGCTCTCTATAGCGTCTTGTGCCTGATAATACGGATACTTCCTTAGACTGAGTATGCAGAGCTTTGAATGTATCAGGGTGATACTGGCCATTGATAAGAGCTCTACATCGAATAACACGCAAAAGCCGTAATGCATCATGCTGTATGCGCACCTCTGGATCTCCGATAAATCGAATTAATGATTCTGACAAATCTCGTTGCCCTTCATAAGGATCATATAGTTCCGAACTGATTGGGTTCCAGTAGATCGCGTTTATGGTGATGTCACGACGTGCAGCATCAAATTCCCTATCGGTAAATTCGACAGATTCTGGAAACCGGCCATCGCTTAGCTCATGTTCTTTTCGATACGTTGTAATTTCGAGTGATTGCCCCTCTAGTGAAATAACAACCGCTCCGAGGTTTGCAGATGAGTTATCATTTTTTGGAAATATTTTTATAATATCTTCGGGCAGTGCATTTGTTGCAATATCGATGTCTTCGGCAATTATTCCAAGCATCATATCTCGTACACATCCTCCGACCCACCACGCTTCGTGTCCTGAATCTAAAATTTTCTCACATACCGTATATGCTGCTGCCCCTTGAGGGGAACGCAATGTACGATCGATTATTTCTTGAGAAAGGATCATAATGATTCAAGATTGATAATTGCATTATCCACTATCCACTTCTTTTATGTTACACTTTGCCGTCGCCGGTGTCCCGTATTCTACTCCTGGAAAGGCAGGAACTCTCGAAGGGTTAGATCATGCACACTCACTTGGTATTACTGCTATGGAAATGGAGTGGGTACAACGTGTTCCTAAAAATGAAGAACACATCGAAAATATCAGACATAAAGCTGAGGAACTCGATATGTATCTTACTGTTCATGCTCCGTATTTTATTAATCTTAACGCCGTAGAAGAAGAAAAGCTCGAAGCTTCAAAAATCAGAATTCTTGATGCCATGGAAATGGGACAATTAGCAGGAGCACATTCTGTTTGTGTACACCCAGCATTTTACTTAAAGATGGACCCAGAAGAAGTCTACGACAATGTCTACAGAGCAACGGACGACATCATGAAACGTGCCCACAAAAAAGGCCTGACGATTAACCTTGGTTTTGAAACTATGGGGAAAGGAACACAATTTGGATCTTTAGAAGAAGTGCTAAAACTTTCGAAAGAATTTGGTATTTATCCAACGATTGACCCTGCCCACATGCATGCGCGAACCAATGGAGAATGGAATACCGAAGCTGAATGGAATGTGATGTTTGATCTGTATGAAAAATACTTAGGGAAGAAATCACTCAAGTCCGTACACATGCACTACTCCGGAATCGAATACACCGAAAAAGGAGAGCGTCGCCACTTACCACTGGAAAAAAGCGATGCTCGCTGGAAAGGCTTTATCAAAGTACTCAAGGACAGAGAAATTGAGGGGACAGTAGTCTGTGAATCCCCTATTCAAGAAGATGATACAATATTACTTCAAAAAACTTTCCAATCACTCTAAACTCTCAACTATCAACTTTCAACTCTTATTATGAACCTCGCCATTAATGGATTCGGACGCATTGGACGCCAAGCACTCCGCATCATCCAAGAAAACAACTTAGACATCAATGTTGTATTGATCAATGATTTAACCGATGCAGAGACTCTTGCGCACTTGTTTGAGTGGGATAGCACCTACGGGCACCACGACTGTGGAGATGCTTGTTACAAAGATGGAATGCTGACGACAGAACATGGGAAGATTCGTGTTACTGCTTCTAAAGACCCTTCTACACTTCCTCATAAAGAGCTCGGTGTAGATATCGTCTTGGAGTGCACCGGTGTATTTAATCGTAGAGATGCTGCAGCTGCACACCTTACTGCAGGAGCTAAAAAAGTCATTCTCTCTGCTCCTTGTAAAGATGCTGCAGATGCGACATTTGTTATAGGGGTAAATGAGAAAACCTACGATCCTGCCAATCATCACATAGTCTCAAATGCTTCATGCACAACAAACTGCATTGCTCCAATGGCTAAAGTTTTGAACGATAACTTTGTGATCAAGCATGGATTTATGACGACAATTCATAGCTATACCAACGACCAAAGATTGCTCGACCTTCCACATAAAGACTTACGAAGAGCGAGAGCTGCTGCAGTAAATATCATCCCTACAACCACAGGTGCTGCGAAAGCGGTTTCTTTGGTACTTCCAGAGCTAGAAGGAAAACTTGATGGTATGGCTATCCGTATACCAACGCCTACAGGAAGCATTACAGACCTCGTCTGTTCTATAGAAAAAGATGCATCAGCAGAGGAGATTAACGCAGCTCTAAAGGCAGCAGCTGATGGACCGATGAAGAATATTCTAGGATACGAAGAGCGTCCACTCGTGCTACAAGACTTTGTAGGAGACCCACGGAGCTCTATTATTGATGCTCTATCGACAAAAGTTCACAAGCAAGACGGAGAGACCATGGTGAAAGTCCTCTCGTGGTACGATAACGAGTGGGGATATTCTAATCGTCTCGTTGAACTTGCAATCTTGATGGGGGCGAAACTGTAGTAGGTTTCTGCTTTTCTAGAAGTTCAGGATATTCTGGATACTCATCCAGCTTATTACTTAAGTAGGTACTTACTTTTTCTTTGCACGTTTAACATTTGCAACTTTCTTTGCACACTTTGCAGGTGTAAAGATGTTTACATTGAAATGGGTATTCATTGCACTTGCGATGGTACTAAATTTGTTTCTCGTTCTAGGAGTGGTTGTATCAAGATCCATAAGGTAATTTGTTCTTTCATCATCGAATATCTGACTTCCTGTACGCATCTTTATCCTTGCAACCTGACCAGAAATTAATTGCGATATTTCACTACGCTTGCTCCTGTGTATTTTTTCTCGTTCTTGTGCTGGAATCAGCTCTCGAACAACAAGTAATATCATGTTTATGCATGTTTTTTCACTACAGTAATTTCGCATTTCTAGACGGTCACCAAGTTTTACAAGCACACCTTCTCCAGTTTTAGATTGTCTGTATTCACGTAGAATATCCCCTAGAAGAATGGGTTCCTCGCGAATAATTCTTTCTGCTTCATCCTCCGCATGACGCTGTGCCATAATATTTGGTGTGATTGATTCAGTCTGAGTTAACATATAATTATAGTACTATATTATATTACTATGTCAATCTTCATCAACTTTGTCATCTACAACCTCAGCATCTACAACCTTCTCTCCTGAATCCTCTGCTGCAGAGTTGGTCTCTTCTGGCTTTTCTTGGGCTGCCTCATAGACGATTTTCCCAATCTCTTGGGCTTCTGTGGCAAGTGCTTCTGTAGCAGTCTTTAGATCCTCTGCAGAAACATCATCTTTACCCATAAGGTCTTTAAGGTCGGATATCTTGAGGTTGATACTCTTTTTGAGGTCGTCACCGATCTTTGCATCATGTTCTCGCATTTGCTTCTCGAGGTTAAACACCAGAGCATCAGCATTATTACGTGCATCGACAAGTTCTTTCTTTTTATTATCTTCCTCTGCATGAATCTCTGCGTCTTTTTGCATCTTTTCGATTTCTTCATCAGAGAGACCTGTAGAACCCTGGATAGTAATGTGTTGTTCTTTACCTGTTCCTTTATCAGTTGCCTTTACGCTGAGGATACCATTGGTATCAATATCAAAAGAGACTTCTATTTGCGGAAGACCACGAGGTGAAGGTGCAATTCCGTCTAAAATAAATCGACCAAGAGATTTATTATCAGCAGCCATCGCTCGCTCTCCTTGTACTACGTGAATCTCTACAGAAGGTTGATTATCAGCAGCTGTAGAGAATATTTGGCTCTTTGTCGTTGGAATCTTTGCATTGCGCTCGATAAGCTTTGTGGCAATTCCCCCCATTGTCTCAAGCCCAAAGCTGAGTGGTGTAACATCAACAAGAACAATATCTCTGTCGATATCTCCACCTAAGATACCAGCTTGGATTGCAGCTCCGATAGCAACAACTTCATCTGGATTTACTCCTTGGTGAGGAGTTTTCCCGAACATCTCTTTTACCTTTGCTTGAACTGCAGGCATACGAGTCATTCCTCCTACAAGAACTACCTCAGCAATATCGGATTTAGAGATTCCAGCATCTTTCAGAGCATTTTCACAGGGCTTGACTGTGCGTTCAACAAGTTTTACGACAAGACTTTCAAGCTTCGCACGACTTAACTTAATAGAAAGGTGCTTAGGACCGGTATTGTCTGCGGTAATAAATGGTAGGGTTATTTCTGTCTCTGTTTGTGAGCTAAGTTCAATCTTTGCCTTTTCTGCAGCTTCTTTAAGACGCTGTAGGGCAATGTTATCCTTTGAGAGGTCTATACTTTGGTCTTTCTTAAATTCTTCTAGAAGCCAGAGGATGATTTCTGAGTCGAAGTCATCTCCACCAAGTTGTGTATCACCGTTTGTAGAGAGTACTTCGAACACACCTTCGGCAATGTCGAGTACAGAGACATCGAATGTTCCTCCTCCAAGATCGTAGACGACGATCTTCTGCTCGTTTACTTTATCAAGACCGTATGCAAGAGATGCAGCTGTCGGTTCGTTGATAATACGTTCAACTTCGAGTCCTGCAATTTTTCCAGCCTCTTTTGTCGCTTGCCTCTGAGCATCATCAAAATATGCTGGTACCGTGATCACTGCTTTTGTCACAGAAGTTCCAAGATATGCTTCTGCATCCTTTTTCATCTTCTGGAGCACTTTTGCACTTACTTCTTGTGGAAGCATTTCTTTTCCATCGACAACTATTACTGCACGATCTCCTTTTCCAGCCTTTACGGTAAAAGGCATCTGCTCTGCTTCTTTCTGTAACTCTTTATAGCGGCGACCAATAAATCTTTTGGCAGAGAAAATTGTTTTGTCATGGTTTGTCACTGCTTGTCTTTTTGCAGCTACTCCTACAAGTACTTCGTCACCTTTATACCCGACAACAGATGGTGTTGTACGGTTTCCTTCGGCGTTTGGGATAACGACAGGTTCTCCACCTTCGATTACAGCCATACAGCTATTTGTCGTTCCGAGATCGATTCCAATAATTTTAGACATGGTGCTATAGTAGAAAATTATAAATTAGCACTCGGGATTATAGAGTGCCAACAAGAAGAGGTCAACGATATTTTAGCGGAATTCCTACCCTTTCTCTATACTACGCGCATGTTTTTAGATGAAGCCACAATTACCGTTACAGGCGGTGCTGGGGGAAATGGATGCGTTTCCTGGCGTCAGGAGAAGTATGTTGCCAAAGGAGGCCCAGACGGTGGAGATGGCGGTAAAGGCGGTTCTGTCTATATTCAAGCTGATCCTAATACAGATACGTTATCTGACTTTAGATCGGTAAAAAACTTTAAAGCCCAAAAAGGAGGATATGGAGAGGGTCAGAATAAACACGGTAAAAATGGAGATGACCTCCTCCTGATTGTGCCTCCTGGAACTCAAGTCAAAGAAAATGGCGTTGTCATCGCTGATCTAAAAGTTACAGGTCAGGAAATTGTCGTAATGACAGGAGGCCGTGGTGGATACGGTAACGCTCACTTTAAAGGGCCAACAAGGCAACGACCAGATTTTGCAGAACAAGGAGAGCCAGGGAGCTCCAAAGAAATTACTCTCGAGCTAAAACTTGTTGCTGATGTTGGAATTATTGGGTACCCAAGTGTCGGAAAATCCACTCTCATTTCTGTTATCTCTGCTGCAAAACCAAAGATTGCAGAATATCATTTTACTACTCTTGTTCCGAACCTTGGTGTTGTTACTGTTGATGATCGATCGTTTGTGGTCTGTGATGTCCCGGGTCTTATAGAGGATGCATCAGAAGGAAAAGGTTTAGGAATTCAGTTTTTAAAACACATTGAACGTTGTGCTGTACTGCTTCACCTACTCGATCTCTCTCGTGCAATGGTCGACGGAACTATTGATGCACAGGTATTAATTAATGACTATAGGGCTATTCGCAAAGAGTTAGAGCTCTATTCGAAGACTTTAGGAGAAAAGCAGGAAGTTGTTGTTATCAATAAGGCAGATCTCACAACGGAAGATCTTACCCCTATTCTTGAAGAACTAAACAAAGCAGGTATCACCGTCTATGGTGCTATCTCTGCAGCTGCGCACATAGGCACAGAAGATCTTATGAAACACTTGTTGCCTATTGCCATTACGCAGCGAGAAAGTATTCCAGAAGAAACTACCGCGGATATAGTTCTGCAGCCGGATATCGATACTGGAAAAATGGGAGCGTATAAAATTGATCGTGAGGATGACCGCACTATCCGCGTAACAGGGAAACGCATTGAGCAATTTACGGTTATGACGAACTTTGCCAGCGAAGGAGCAATTTTACGATTTAAGGATGTACTGGAGAGAATTGGCCTCGGTAAAGCTATAGGTAGAGAGCGAGGAGATAGTGGGGCAGACGTATTTATCGGAAATGTGCAGGTGGATTCATATCTCTAACACGCGTACGATGTGAGTATGATTCAACATGCACCCTCTACAGGGTGGGAAGAATTGAATGCACAGCAAACTTTTGAGCGTAATCTCCTTTATGTCAGTGTTGCTTTTAATCAAATGCGGAAATATCAACATGATCTTTACGATGCTCTCATTTGTGATGGTTCAGAGCAAAATAAAGCTCCTGACTCAACGTATTGGAAAGGCTTATCAGAAAGAGTGGACAACCTTAAAGCATTAATAGAAACAGATTCAGAAAGAAAGGGCGTACAATCTTCCTCTCATTATAATAAAGATCAACTGAGGATGAATCAGGTGATATCTGTAGCGTAGGCACAAATAATCTATTCCAAATTTACTTCTCCTCAGACCTCTTACTTGATATAGTTTTGCGGCTGATTCACAGTGGCCCGGTAGCTCAGTTGGTAGAGCACTCGCCTGAAGAGCGAGGTGTCACCAGTTCGAATCTGGTCTGGGCCACCATTATATTCTTTCAAACAACTCCCTATACATCTTGTAATGCGATTGCAGTGAACTGATACTCACCCACTCATCTTTACTGTGGAGTCCTCCACCTTTTGGTCCATACAAGAATGCAGGAATACCACGTTCAGTAAAATATCTGGCATCTGTTCCTCCGTGCTCGCGTTTAAATCCGATACTCGTACCGAGTGTTTTCTCTGCTACTTCTTTAAAGAGCAATACCATAGGATGATCTTCTGGTGTGCTTAACGGAGAAGCCGAACGAACTTCGCTTAACTCACACCCTTTTGGTAATACAGAAGATACGTTCTGTAGAGCTTTGGATGCTGAAGAGTAGAGCTCTGGAGGAAATCGTATATCGAGACCACACATCACCTGTGCATCAACTTGGTTGCGAGCAGCGCTTCCAGAAAGCGTCGTTGGAGAGACCGTCATCTGCCAGTCATCGTGACCTCCTGCTGGAAATGCCTCTCGGATCTTCTGAAGAGCTTCCGCAAGTAACCACACAGGATTCTCTGTATCCCAAGGATATGCGCCATGCCCCCCTTTGCCGTGAGCAATAAGCTCTGACCATACAACTCCTTTGTGCTGACAAACGATTCCAATATCATTGCTGTCTGGTGTATAGGCAACTGGCGCTGTTACCACTCCGGTTTCTATAAGATGAGGAATAGTATTTCCTGCGACTTCTTCGTCTGTCGTAATCAGGATACTTATGCTTGGCTGACTCCCCTCTTTTATCGCATCTCTATATGCCATGAGAAACGGGAGAATATTTCCTTTCATATCGGATGTTCCACGACCTTTTGCCGTGTCTCCATCTACGAACAGTTCAAACATTTCATCGTTTGCCGGTACAACATCACAGTGTGCAAAGACTAATAATTTGCAGTCGTCAGCAGGGAGATATAACCATGGTGATGCTTCAAAATCCCCTCTTTGTATAACGCTTTCTGATTTTCCCAGAAATGCAGCCTGAATCCAATCGAGACACTCTGTTTTACCAATCTCTTCTCCGTCAATAGATTCAAAGCTTATGAACACTTTTAGAAGATTGATTAGCTCATCTTTTTCGCAAGGTAAAGACATAGAAATATAGTTATAGTAGTATTGCGTATTATGTCAAATTATTGTATAATAATAGAAGAAGTCAAACACACATTAACATTCATGCACTACCTTATAAAATCTCACCGTCGAAGTATAGCAACTCTTACAGGAGTTCTTACAATAGCATCTTTGATAACCTACCATCACACTGCTGTACTCTCTATGGAGCATAACGGTGGATGGCTTGCTATGAGCTCGAACTCACGATCATTTTCTCGAACGCAAAAAAATGAATATGCACATTCACCGACGCATAGAGTAGCACTTCGTATGCAAAATCGTCTCCGACGTAGAGGAAGCAGAGCCGTACCGAGTATTGATGTTCTTGCAAAGGCTGTGGAATCTCGTCAACAACTTCTCAAAAAACAAGTATCAGTACACTTTGCTACCGAAGAAAATCCAGAGCACACAGTGTGGGTTGTATCTGCATCTCGCTACCCTCTCTGGATCACTCCTTTATTTACAATGACAGAAGCAAGGTTTGTCTTTAATCCAGATCAAATAGAGAAATCATTTATCGATGAAAATATTCTTACTGTTGAACCTCCAGTACATGCGGTCTTACGGAACATCATACCTAAAGAACATGAGAAGTCTGTTGCGAGAGCAGAAATTGAAGGAACAGCTCGTTCTGGATACCTTGCAAATGAAAAACTCATAGCAACCTCTATAGCGAAAGCATTCCATACTGAACTTGACCAGATTTCTATTCCTCTAGCAAAAGAAGATGGTCGCATTGTCAATATGACAGATCTGGATCTTGGTGATTTAAAACTCTGGGCATCAGGAAGGTCTGACTACACCGGTTCTACGTATGCAAGAGCAAATAATGTACGAAAGGCACTCAACGAGCATGTTCAGAATACCGTTGTTGCCCCTGGAGATACGTACTCATTTAACTCGACATTAGACGGAGCGGTAAGTGTCGCTAACGGATGGAATATGGCGAAAGTGATCTTTAATGGTGGAGATTTGGAATACGCGCCTGGTGGTGGAATTTGTCAGGCTTCTACTACGGTTTTCCGTGCAATTGTGAATGCAGGATTCCCAGTAGTCGAACGGAGAGCACACAGCTTGTTTGTGAGTTACTACAAGAAGCACGGAGTAGGAATCGATGCGACTATATACCCGGGTAGCCAAGACTTGTCGTTTGTAAACGACTCAAGTAATTACTTGGTGATTCAATCATACAATGATGGATCCGAAGCATACGTCAATATTTACGGAACTCCAGATGGTCGCGCTGTAGCTTTAGCAGGACCATACTTTAGTTCTACAGCTCCAGAAAGTTTGTTATATAAAGGGAGACAGATAAAAGAGACGGAGATAGTTTGGGTGCAAAGGGTAGATTACCCAAATGGAGAAAGTCGTGAGTATCAAATTGGATCTCGTTACAAAACTCTTCCGCAATCACTTGCAAAAGAGTACGAACCACAGCAAACAATACACGCTTCTGCACCACTTGCACGTCTGGATGAATAAACGATAGACTAGTAGTGATGTACTTTCGCACACTACTTATCGCCGCTCTCTGCATTGGACTGAACTCTTCTTTATGTACAGGTGGTATATTTTCTGTAGGTGCAGCAGTTGCAAATCAGATTGCATATTCAGATCATGATACCGGCCAAATGTCGTACGGATCAATAGGGAATTTAAGTTGTAATAGTAGTAAAAGAACTGGAAACGAAATGGGATCAGTAGATATTGGTGGATGTAAAAATGCTACAGCATGTTTTACACAAGCACATTCGATTCTCGAAGATCGTGTCATTCCTATTTTTGTATCATTTGTAGAGAGTATTCCTCATGAGCTTTTTGTAGTGTCTATCGAAACCGACCCCCCTAAGTCTTTCGCTATTGCCAGAGTAGGACCACTATATGAAGCCGCAAAATCCCAAACCCATACACTTTTAAAGTTAGAGTAGAAGCTGATTGACCTTTTGGTGTAATTCACTAAACTTTTTTTACTATTTCTCTACTCTAATTTTATTATGGCTGATTCATCTAATAACCAATGGTTCGGTATCTCAATGGTCCTCGTAGGAGTCATTGTAGGATACGGCGTAGCCACAAGCTCAGGGGGTGCACCTATTCCTGCTAATGCTCCTACTGCAGCAGTAGCTCCTTCAGCAGCACCTAGTGCTCCTGCACCCGCTCCAACTGCAGACGACGTAAAACCTGTTGACCTTAAGCGTGACCACATCCGTGGAAACCGTAAAGCAAACATTGCTCTTATTGAGTACTCTGACGCTGAATGTCCTTTCTGTGGTCGTCACCACCCAACTGCACAAGCTCTCATTGACGCCAACGACGACGTAATGTGGGTATACCGACACTTCCCACTTGGGTTCCACCAGAACGCAACTCCACTTGCAGAAGCTTCTGAGTGTGCTTGGGAACAAGGAGGAGACGATGCCTTCTGGGCATTTACTGACATGATCTTCGAAAAAGGTGCAGACGCATCTCGTATTGCAGAATACGGAGACGCCTCTGGTGTCGATGGCCAGAAAGTTCAGGATTGTGTCGATGCAGGAACATACGCTCAATACGTACAAGATGACATGGCTGGCGGAAGTGCTGGTGGTGTATCTGGTACTCCTGGGAACATTGTTCTCAATATTAAGACAGGCGAGACTCGCCTCGTTTCTGGAGCTCAGCCTTTGGCTAGCTTCCAAGCTGCTGTAGACGCAATTAAATAAACAAAAGCAGTATTTATAGAAAAAGGCGGTAGATACCGCCTTTTTCTTATTGTGTAATATAAAGAAGAGTCTGTATACTCGTATACGATTTATGAAAAATACTCTTTTTCTACTCGCCGTTTCATCCCTCGCACTCAGTGCGTGTGGTCTTGTAGAGGTTGAGTATGACAAGCTACCTAAAGACAGTGCGGCAGAGATTATCGAAGATGTACCAGTGCGAGAGACTAAGAATGTTACCTACACAGGTGTTGTTGCCCCTGCAGGGATTAGTGTATACAACCAAGGAACACATCGACTTGTTCTTCCTGGAGGAAAGTTTATTCTTTTGGAGGCAAATGATATTGATCTTAACGGATACGTAGATGAAGAGGTTCAAATCTTTGGATCTTTACGTCCAACCGTAGAGGCTGGAGGAATGATCATGCGCGTAGAACGCATAGAACTTATCGAGAAAGAAGAAGAGCTTCCTGTGAATCCAGATGACACAGACGATGTACCCTTTGAAGAGCAGTCTTCTGATGCAGATCTAGAGCCAGTAGAGTTGCCAGCGAATGAAGAAGTTATAGAAGAAATAGAGGAGTCAGAAGTAATAGAAGAAGCAGAGAAGTCAGAAGTAATAGAAGAAGCAGAGGAGGTATCGTCTGTTCCTTCTGCGGAGTTCAAAGCATTGATAGAGGTCATGTCTCGTCAAGACTACGCTGCGGCCAATTGGACACAGCAATACTGTACTTCTCACATTTCATTCTGTGCGCCTGTCCACCGCAACTGGTGGTTCAAGTCTTTCGGAGCCACGAGCAGCACTCTCTGGCACGTAGAACTTTCCCCAGAGCCTATCGAAAGTCTTGGTCAAGGACCTCTCGTTATAGAGCTTATCGCAGGAAGTAATACCGATGCTGATGGAACTATTGACGTAAGCAACGGAAAAGCAGTTGGATACAAAGAATGGACCTTTGGTCGCCACTTCAGAATTTCTGGTGACGAAAGTCTTAAAGATGCAATACTCTATATTACGCAAAACATAACAGACTACGCTAGCTAATACGCGTCTCATGACTACTTACACGTACCAGGCAACGGATCCTTCAGGAAAAACCCTTGATGGTACCGTAGATGCCTTTAGTCTTCAAGCAGCACGAGAAGCTGTTATTGCTCTTGGCCTAGAGCCTATAGAGATCTACGAAGTAGCAACTTCTGCCTCCAGTGTACCGAATGCTCCAGCACTTGCTTACTTCCCGCTTCTTGAAACTCTTCGACTCTATGCAGGATGGTTACTAGCATGGTATGCCATTGTGTATGCAGTAGGATCATATCAGTTTATGAAAGATGTACCATTGCATATTCCGTATGCGGAAAGTTTATTTTTGTCTCCACTCGTTCTCAGCTTTACCTTTGCTGCGTATCTCTTTTTGCTCCTTACAGGAATATATAAAATGACTGGTAGATCTAAGAAAATTGGAATCGTGCTATTTATCACAGGAGTGGCAGTATTCCTACTGTATAAGATGAACGTTCAATAGATTAGAGTCCAAGCTGCTTTCTGATGTCATCAGCTTGTCCTTGCTCTTGTTCACGAGCTCCTTGTTGGACAGTAATAGACTGCAAGTCTTTCCAGTCTTCTCCGTGCTTTTGTTCGAGCTTCTGCAATTGCAACAAGTGTTTAGGGCTGAGCTGTGAAAACTTACGCTTTTCTTCATCGAGGATCTTTTTAAGTTCATCGATCTGGAACTGCGAAAGCTTTGGAATTGCTTGGATAATTCTCCACTTCTCATCACGAGTAAGGGAGATGCTTCCACGAAGGAGTGATAGGAAGTTCTGTTCATCAAACTGTGTTTCTGGGTGAGCAGGTACAACAATTTGGTCATTATTTAATGCGGTATTCACTACCCCGAAACGATAGTCTCCTACTTCTTTGAGTACACGAATATCCTCATCATCAAATCCTGCTGCCTTTAACTCTTCATCAGAAGGAAGTGGTCCTGCTGGCGGGGGAGGAGGCCCTTGGTCCTGTGCCTGTGCTGATCCATCTGTTGGAGGTGGAGGAGGCGGAGGTGGGGGTGCAGCAAATACTTGTGTTGGATCCAATCCACCTATTGGTACACCGTCGCCAGGACGAGGTGGTGGAGGTGGAGGTGGAGGTGGTGGAGGTGGATTTGTAGGATCAGTCATAATGTAGTGGATGGATATTCGTATTAAGTCTAGCAGTAGCAGATCGCTGATAAAAGTGCATTTTTAGTGTTTTATCGAGAAGTTAACGCTGTGGTTCAATTTGTACATGCGCATATCCTTCTCTTGGTTGCTCAAATAGGTGATATGCGGATCGTTTTAATAGTGCTGGATCGTCGCTAGTCGTATCATACTTTGCAATGATATCTATATTCGGATGATTTGGGTCTCCTCCGTTTGGATAGATAATCAACTCTCCCTCTGTACCACCCTCCAGTGAAGGAACTGCTCTAGCATCTTTTTGAATATCTCCAACAGTAACAGAAACCATATTCTTTCTTGTTTCAGCCACAGAACGCAGCCAATCTGCCTTGTTTTTAGCTTCTTGATCTCCTCCTTTTTGACCATAGGTAACCATATTTCCATGAACATCAATGTAACGAACTGCACGAGTATCCATAGCTCCTGATGCTTTCAGTGTAACAGGATCAATGTTTTGCAATGCTATTTCTCGATCATCAACGAGTGCATTATGAGCTGTTCGTGATCGATGTTGTTCTCCATTTGGCCAAAGGCCACCATTATCATTATTGGGAATACGCATAAGCCTTTTAATATCGTCTGCGATAAGTTCCATTCCTTGGGAAGGAGAAACTATGCGGAGATTATGATCATTTGATCCAATATCGAATTCTGAAGGTTGATCACCATGTCCAACTCGGGGTGCTGCATTTCCGAAAAGTCCTATATGTAAATTATGCTGTTGTAAGAGTTCTCCATATTCATGGCTCCACTGGGACATGATTCGTGCTATATGTTGCACTACTGGCATTCCTCTACCATGAAGGGTAAACATTCGGTCAATATGTAGATTTTTTATTGCTCTTGCGGAGCCTGCCTTCAACGTTTGAGCCACCCTTGCAAGATCTACCTCTAGCTGGACATCGATATCATCGACTCCAGATACAACTGGATTTTGCTCACGACCACCATAAGTGTCAGAGACTTTATATTCTAGTGCTAGGTCATACCATTGTGGTTCATGAATGCTCATAGTAAAGGGTGTATAGAGTAAAATACCTCGCTTCTTGAGCGAGGAGTGAATGTTCTGATTACCGTGTTAGATACGAACAATCCCTCGCTTCTTTCGAAGCATCATCATTGCCATAGGCATGAGAAGGGCGTTTCGCATCGCCGCTATCTTATGCCACTTTTCTCGTGCGTCAAGATATATTTAGATACTTTTGTGCAGCTTTTCGCGCTTTCACGACAAGCTCTGGATTGAGCAGGTTTGCAACAGATATTTCGGGTATTCCACTTTGTCGAAGACCAAACATTTCTCCAGGACCGCGAAGTTTAAGGTCTATTTCTGCAAGCTGAAAGCCTGAGTCATGCTTTTCCATTGCCTTGAGCCTCGCACTTCTGGCTTGCTCTGGATTTGTTGTAAATAAGAAGCAGTGGCTCTTTGCATCACTACGACCTACACGCCCTCTAAACTGATGGAGTTGAGAGAGGCCAAATCGCTCCGCTCCCTCTATAACAATAATCGTAGAATTCGGAATATCTATTCCCACCTCAATAACTGAAGTCGATACTAAAATGTCATATTCTTTTTCTTTAAACGACCGCATAATGTTTTCTTTTTCCTGAGGCGTCATCTTGCCATGAAGCATTGCGATACGTCGGTGACTAAAACTTGCATCGAGTCGTTTTTTCTCTGCTTCGACATTTTTGATTTCTGCAAAGTCCTCGTTTGCAGATTCTTTGATTAGTGGACAAATAACAAATGCCTGCCTACCTGCTTCTAATTCTGTATCGATGAAGAGTTCTATTCTCATGCGATCTGCAGGAGATACTACCTTGGTATGAATCGGTTTTCTGTTTCCGGGTTTTTCTGTAAGAACAGAAAGGTCATGATGCCCGTAAGCGGTAAGGGCGAGAGTACGAGGAATAGGCGTTGCCGTCATGCTGAGGAAGTGCGGACTGCCCTTTGCTTTTAAACGGTCACGTTGTGCAACGCCAAACCTATGTTGCTCATCGACTATTACCAGCCTGAGATTTTTAAACTGCACCTTATCTTCGATAAGAGCATGTGTTCCTATGATAAGATCAAAGTTTCCTACTTCAATTTGATCTCTGATTTCTTGTCCCAAAGACTTTGGTGTAGACCCTGTTAGCAATGCAACCTTTGGGCATCGCATAGAAATGCCTTTTTTCTGGCAGTAGTTGTAAAATCCGACGAGTGTCTTACCAATAGATTCTGTGTGTTGCTTTGCCAGTACTTCTGTTGGAACCATAAATGCACACTGTCCTCCGTGCTCTATAACATTTGCAATTACCGCAGTGGCAACAAGTGTTTTTCCCGAACCTACGTCTCCTTCCAGAAGTCGGGACATTGGAACATCTCTTTCCATATCAGTAAGCAATTCAAAGATAGCTACTTTCTGTCCATCAGTAGGTGTAAATTTAAGTGAGGTAAAAAAATCTTTGATGAGGTCGACTTTCATTGGTACTTTAAACTTTTCGTTCTTTTCTCGCTGCCATTCCTTTTTTTGTCCTAAAGCTTGAATCTGAATTGCATATAAATCTTCGAAAGCGAACCGATCAAGAGCTTTTTGTACTTGAGTGGGGTCATCAGGGAAGTGCATTGCGTAGACTGCATCTGCACGAGATAAGAATCCTTCTTCTTTGATGACATCTTCTGGAAGTGTTTCTGGAAGATCTTTTATACATTCTTTAATAGAGCTGATTTTCTCTCGCATCCACTTTGTATTGATCTTGTCATGTTGAGGGTAAATAGGGACGAGTCTGCCAGAGTGTACTAAATCCCCTCTTCCAGCTTTTTCAAATGTAGGGCTTTGCATCTGTAACTTATAACCGTTTTCGAGAATTTTTCCTGTAAGCACTACAGTTTCTCCATCAGCAATCATCCGCTTTATGTGTGGCTGATTAAACCAAATCACTTCGCACGTAATTCCATCACTATCGGTAAATTTTCCGGTGACTAAGTGTTTTCCTGTCCGTGTACGAATAAGTCGTAAACTTTCTACAACTCCAGAAACCGTTACTTTTGTATCTAAAGGCGCAGAACCAAGTGTATGCATAAGAGAAAGATCTTCATGTGCTCTGGGTAGATAGAGCAAAAGGTCTTGGACTGTTTCTAGCTTCATGCCATGCAAAACTTCGATATATTCTTTCGTCGTACGTAAGACTTTCGAAAGTGGAGTTAAGAGTTGCATGATAGTAGTATACGATACTGTGTTATGAAGCGCATTATAGCAATCACCATACTTGCCATTGGCTTGATCCCAAGCCTTCCAGTAACTTCCGCTGACGCAATAGTCCCGAATCAAGAAGCTTTACAGCGTCATTGCAGAGATCGTCTAGGATTTGGCCAGACAGAACCTGTGTACGGATCACTTCTTCTGCAACTACGTCGATGTATCGATAGCACACGGACACAATACAAGCCTGATCTGGTGCATTACTCCACAGTAGCTAAAAAAGAAACTGTTACACAACGCGAGACACAACGGACCCTCAACGAGCGAATGCATAACCAAGAACGCACACGTAAATCCTACTATCACAATGTCCCTCTTGCAGACCGAGAATTTATCTTACAAGAACACAGAAGATCTAAGCGTCTAATAGTACAAGAGCAGGAGCGCCTTCTTCTGCGTCAGCGCACCGATAAACTCCAACGCTGGAGACAAGCATTGAAAACCTGTACATACTACGTGCGAGAAAATCGGCACGACTGTGTACAGTTTGAGTTGGTTGCACCGTAAGTTTCTCACTTTGTCATTCTCAAATTCTTGCGTTATATTCATTAATTGATGAAACTATGCCTTGATGAAACAGTTTATGTTTATTGTCATAGGGATACTTCTCGCTCCGAGCGCACTTGCTCAGCCTGTATCGAATGATACTGTGGCTACATGTAAAGCTATGTATCCATTGCCTACGTTAAATATCAACGACGAAGTAGAGAGTACAGGACATGACCCTCGTCAGTTTCTTATTAGGCGTTGCATAACAAATGAGAGGAAGAAACTTATTAATCAACGGAGTGCAGAGAGGCAGCAGATTCGAGATGCAGCTCATTACGATAGATCTGCAGCTAATGTGCAAAGAGTGCGGGTAACGTCAGAAAACTATCTTCAGGACGCAATACGTCGTCAAAATGTAAAAGAGCAACGATTTCGTTCTAGGACGAACCTACTTGGTCAAGATATTTTCCGTGAAGCCCGTCGTAGCCGCAGAGAAATTGTTCGAGAAGCAGAAGGGACTGATCGCATCAATGCTATCCGAAGAAGTCTTCGATCATCAGACCTTCCAGATCCTTGCCTCAGCGTTGGTGCCATCCGTCAATTTAACAATCCCTGTAGTAATTACGGATCGAGAAGCGGGAGGAGGAGGTAGTCGGGGCAGCGCTCAGTTGGACAACGAGAATGCCCTAGCATTCGAGCAATATAAAAAGGTCGTGGTACTCTAGCCATTGCCTGTTTTTTAGAATAATATCCTGTCTGTCGGGGTGTAGCTCAGTTGGCTAGAGTACGCGCTTTGGGAGCGTGGGGTCGGAGGTTCGAGTCCTCTCACCCCGACCATCATCGTTTTTGTCTCGTTTTGCCATGTAGCAAATGGCTCTTCTAGTTTAACACTAGCTACTTTGTTGCCTTCAATAAGTACGTTCGAGATAAGTAATTCTCCCATTCTGCGCTGCAATCACTTCCTTCGTTACTATCGGAGAGCCCCATTTCATCTCGTTTAGTACCTCTTCCGCTTTGCCCTTCTCTTTCTCGTTCGTACTCTTCAAGACGTTAATCTGCCGCCGGGTAGCGTCCATTTCCTCACGTTCTCCCTCCGGTGGAAACACAGCATGGAGTATGTCGGCAAAGGGATTTTCACCGGGTTTATTTGCGTGGTTGATTGCGCAATCACCGTCGGCTCTCCAAGCTCGGTTTTAACGGAGCACTCGCCGCTATCGAGCTTGGGTTGCATGTTTTAAAATGCCGCCTCTTTTAAGTCCTTAAAATCCTCTACGGTGGACACGTAGCCCTCGCGTGCTTTCTCGTATTGAACGTCGTTTGCTTTTTTGTCGGCTTCGGCTATGCGCTCTTTCCACCCAAACGACTTCGCCCACTTGCGTACGGAAGTCTCGGAAAAACCGAACTTTTCCGCAACTTTGGCGTAACTGCGCTTGCCACCTAGTTGAAGATAATAGGCGTAGGCATCCACGTGCCTTCTTGATTCATGCTTTAACACAAATGCTATTGTACCAGTCTATTCTTTTTCCTCTATGTAGATAGGCTTTGCATCATTATTTACAACTCTTATAACAGCGTTCCTTGTATCTAATTCAATATTTAAAAATTCATTATCTGCAATTTTTGGAGTTACATCAATAATATTTGTGATACCAAGAGACAACAGATAAGTACGAATTTCTTGTTGCCAGTTTTGCAGTGGTATGTGATTTTTCTCTTCATCTTCATCCGTATCATCCTCACCTACAATAACAGCCCTAGTGTCAGGCTTAATTATGTCAGGCGCATGTTCTATTAGTTTACCAAGAAGTTCTTCATGATTTTTAAAAGCAACGTCTACATGAATGAGTGCTCCTAATTTCGTATCTTCATTGATTAGTGCTATTATTCTACAAGGCCCACAAGATGATTCTACTCTATCAACATCTCTGCCTACTATGACGGTACCGGCCTTTGCATACGGTTCGCCATAATATTCGTTGCTACCACCTAGCTGAAATTCTCCATCTTCATTAAGAAATGCTGTTTCGCCATCTGGAATTGTTATTCTCTTTTTTGCCATTTCACTACATTGTACCATTTTTCTACACTTTTTGGTAGGTTCTTATGTTCGAGAAGGGGTCAGCTTATTGCTACTACGGATGCTTTTTCGCTCATTCTAGCCAAGTCTTTACTCGTTCTTGGGGTGTAGTTAGAGGTGAACTCTCGTATGACGCTTACCTACCGTTTGCCAATTGTGCCCCGTTCTTGCTGATATAATCGCAACCGTTCGAGTTGGGCTGCAAGAGCCCGACCAATATAAAAAAATACTGTATACTCTTTCCCTATGCTCCTTACAGTATTAACTGCGGCGAAGTCCCCTGGTATCTCCGGAGGTTTGAGTTATGAGTCTGTGAATGACATCGCGGATGGGTGCGTTGTGCAGGTACCACTGAGAAATAACTTTGTAGAAGGAATCGTGCTGGGGTCGACAAAACCGGTAGGGGATTTTGACGTAAAGAAAATCCAAGAGACGCTCTACGACCAGCCTCTTGTTACGCAGGCTCATATCCGCACTGTCCAGTGGATGGCAGAACATTACTGCTGTAGCTTGCGACAAGCGATGCGGGCGTTTTTGCCAAGTCCTCCATGGACCGCGCTTCTGCCAAAGAAAATTTTAAAGTACAAGATTCTAAATCAAACGAGTGTAAAAGCAGCAAAGCAACAATTGATTCTAGATTACCTTGCGAATAAAGAATCAGCTTCATGGGATGATATACGATCTGAACTCGGAGTGAGTAGAGCAGTACTCAAGCCTCTTCTCGAAAAAGAGATTATTGAGGAAATCCGATCAAATGAATTCCCAATTACCAATCATCAATCATCAATCACTATTAACTATCCTCAGTTAACCGATCAACAAAGAACTGCCTATAACATCATAAAAAATTCTGATAAGCCAACGCTCCTCTTTGGTGTCACCGGTAGTGGAAAGACCGAAGTCTACGCACAACTTATTGCTGATGCAGCAGATGCTGGTAAACAATCAATCCTCTTGGTTCCAGAAATTCTACTGACAGAAGCAAATATTAATAGGTTCACAGCATTACTTGGAAAGGAATCTGTAGCAATGCTCCACAGCAGACTTACGCCTGCCCAAAAACGTGATGAGTGGAAACGTATACGGTTTGGAAATGTGAAGCTTGTTATTGGTTCTCGATCGGCACTCTTTGCCCCAGTGACAGAGCTTGGGCTTGTTATTATCGATGAGGAGCACGAGTGGACCTATAAGAATGAGCAAACTCCACGCTATCATGCCAGGGAAACTGCGCAGACTCTCTGCAAAGAGTTCGGGGCAAAGCTTGTTTTTGGAACTGCCACACCGTCTATAGAAGCTTGGTACAGAGCTTCGAAAACCAACCAGTATACCTTGGCAAGACTTGATGACCGATATGGAGATGCACAAATGCCGCTTGTAAAAGTGATCGATCTTGCACAGGTAAAGTTTGGTAATGACTATCCGTTTAGCAATACTCTGATTGATGCCATAGAAGATCGACTTAAAAAAGGGGAGCAGAGTATTCTCTTTTTAAACCGCAGAGGAATTGCTACATCTATGATGTGCCTCGATTGTAAGAGAAGAATGGTTTCTCCAGATTCAAACCTTCCATTTACCGTACACAGAAGTGGTGAGTCTATGTATCTGCAGGATCACACAACAGGAGCTACAGCAGAGGTGCCAGCTGAGTGCCCAGGATGTAGTAGCACAAATCTCAGGGCTATTGGGGCTGGGACTCAGAAAGTCGAAGATATCGTTGGGAGACGATTTCCGAATGCACGAATCATTCGTGCAGATGCAGACACCTTAAAACACCCCGAGCAAATGCGGTCAATGCTTACGAAGATGCTCGAGAACAAAGCAGACATATTATTGGGCACGCAATCTGTTGTAAAAGGTCTGGATCTTCCAAATGTGACACTTGCTGCAGTACTAGTGGCTGATGTTGGCATGAGCTTGCCACATTTTCGAGCAGGTGAACGAACGTTTCAACTGCTTACACAGCTCACGGGCAGATCTGGGCGAAAAAAGCCTGGCGAAGTGATAATTCAGACATTTCGACCCGAATCACCCGAAGTTAAGCTGGCATCTCTGCACAAAACCGAAGAATTTATTACGAAAGAACTCGAAATGCGCTTGATCGCCGACTACCCTCCTGTGTCATCAATGATACGTCTCATTTTCCGCGGCCCAGAGCCAAAAAGGCGCGCAGAAGTACAGCATGCTTCACTTATCAAGAACGCCGTGAACTTGCGTATGGGATGCGCCCCTACTCTTTTTGGTGGAGGAAAAGAATGGCATATTCTTATTAGAGGAAAGGATCCCAAGAGTGCACTGCAATTTATAGACCTGAGTGACACTGTTGTTGATGTTGATCCTCTGGATTGTGTTTAATTGTCTGAACATCATGTTCATCCTGTAATCTTGTTAATCATGGTTCAGACTGTTTCGTAGGTGGTCTAATGCGATCCCTGCTGCAACGGAAACATTCAGCGATTCTTTTTTGCCATGCATGGGGATATAGACGATGTCATCACAGAGTTTGATGATGTCTTCAGGTACGCCTGTCACTTCGTGACCAAGCACAAGACACACTTTTGTAGGTGGCTGGTAGTCCCCTATTTTCTCTGCGCCATCTTCCAATTCTAGACCGACGATCTTCCATCCTTCATTTTTCAAACCTTCAATCGCTTTCACTGGATCTTTCTGATATTCCCAGTCGATCCAATCCTCAGCTCCTATGGCCGTCTTACTAATCTCTCTACGCGGTGGCTGTGCTGTGTACCCTGTAAGGTAGATCTTTTCGACGCCCATGGCGTCTGCTGTACGGAAAAACGACCCTACGTTCCACAGCGAGCGAATGTTATGGGCTAACAGTATGATCTGAGTATTAAACATTAGAGAAGTTCAAGTACGCTTGAGTGTGGGTTTCCGAAGATCTCTAAAACATCGCTTTTACAGACGTCCTCTTTTGAGACACCACTGCAGATATAACACACTCCAGTCTGACTCCCCTCTTGTAGATTAGCAGCTCCTGTATCTGGAATGTCTCTTCGCACAAGAACTACCTTGTCTCTTTCTACTTCTAGTGGAACCTCTTTCTTAGCGTCTGCATCCCATGAGAAAAATTCTTTCCCCCTTCGAATAGTAGCTTTTTCTTTATTAGCATTAAACAGTGCAATATTACCAAGAACATCTTGTGGGTCTCCCGAGAGAGCAAAATATTTCATTTGCTTTAGGGAGATTTTACTCAGGAGTCTTTTTGCTGCTTGCTCTACTGTACGCTCCTCATTGTTTACGATGATTGTTTCGATAAACACTTCAGTTCCCATTGGATCTCTTTTCGGAAGATCGACCGAAGTGCTGTTTTTCATTTTTACAACAGATTTCGTGGTATCTACTGGGTGAGACTCGATCCATTTCTTTACTGATGTAAAGTACGGGTCACCATTAGGTGTGCGCTCTGGATGTGGCATAAGTGCTACAACATTTCCTTGCTGGTTACAGATACCTGCTATCGCAAATTCTGATCCATTTGGCGTTACCGAAACATCTTCGGAAACATTTCCTTGTTCATCACTGTACTGGAATACAATTTGTGAATTCGACTTCAGCCCTTCGTAGAGCGATTTGTCTGTAGTAGTAAACCTACCCTCTCCGTGAGCTATTGGCATG
This sequence comes from bacterium, assembly GCA_027592135.1. Taxonomy (GTDB): domain Bacteria; phylum Patescibacteriota; class Gracilibacteria; order Peribacterales; family Peribacteraceae; genus UBA2170. The sequence continues at coordinate 33,067 of JAQCIJ010000008.1, forward strand.
TGCATTACCCCTGTCCAATTACTTGTTGCACAGCGGTCTTGGTTACAACTTGGTGTGCACCAAATCCACTCACTTAAAAATCCGGTTGCCTTTCCGTCTACAGCATTGTGCGCTAAGCTCATTTGTAAGCCTTCTGCATTTGGAATCAATCCAGACTCGATAAGCACCTGTGCTCCATTGCAGTTACCGATAACCACTTTTCCTTTAGCGGCTTCATCTTTGATGAATTCTAGAATTGGGTCTCTTGCAGAGATCATTCCTGCACGACCTCTGTCTTCGTAACTAAATCCACCGGGGATAAAATATCCATCAATGTCTTTCAGTCTTGATACATCATCATTCCAGCGAAAATACACCGCCTTCATTCCAGCATTACGGATAGCACGCATAGACTCCACTTCGCAGTTATTCCCTGGAAATGAAACGACGGCTATCTTTGGAATAGGCATGGATGCATTATCCACTATTTGTCGGCCATAGCCAATAGGCGACGGCTGATCCTCTACCCACTATCCACTATTTATACGGTCATTACTTCCTCCTCTTTAGCCTTTTTACTCTCTTCAATCTTTTCGTTTCCAGCCTTTACTGCCTTTTCGAGATCTTCAAGAAGGGTGTATCGAACATCTTCGTCTTTCTCTTCATCTTTGATTTTGTCATGAGCAGCTTGTCTCTGTTGACGGATAGAGATCCGACCTTCTTCCGAAAGCTGATGAACAAGTTTTACGAGTTGCTCGCGTCGCTCTGTTGTCATTGGCGGTAGATTTAGCCTGATAACAGACCCGTCATTTACAGGATTGATACCAATATCTGCTTTTGTAATAGCAGATTCCACAGCTGCAAGCGTTCCTGCATCCCATGGTTGTACAACTATGGTCTTTGCATCGTGCACACTTACACCTGCTACTGCTTTGAGTGGTTGATTTTGGCCATATGCAACAACAACAATATTTTCTACAAGTGCGGCATTTGCTCTTCCTGTTTGGAGTTTTGCAAATTCACCATGTAGGTATGTTAATACTTTTTGAACTTCGTTGTTGAAAGTTTCGATTCTGGAATCCATAAGAGTTTGTAGTGAGTAGTTTGTAGTGAGTAGAATACATCAAGTTGATAATTTTTGAATCATTTTATTTAGCATTCTCATTGTACCAACGTCCCAATCTTTTCCCCCTTGGCAGCTTTTAGCAAGGAACCATCCGCTGCAAATTTGAACACGCGAATTGGAAGGTTTTGATCCATGCACAAACTAAATGCTGCTTGGTCCATCACATTTAAGTGCTGTTCGATTGCTTGTTGGTACGTCAGCTCTTCGTACATTACTGCATCAGAGTGCTTGTTGGGATCTTTATCAAAGACACCGTCAACATTCGTAGCTTTAAGAAGAACATCGCACTGAAGTTCGAGTGCTCTCAGTGCTGCTGCAGAGTCTGTTGTGAAGTACGGGTTTCCTGTTCCTCCAGCACAGATTACCACACGACCTTTTTCGAGGTGACGTTCTGCGCGACGTTTAAGATAGGGCTCTGCAAGCTGCGGCACATCTATTGCACTACATACTCGAGTATTTTGACCAATAGATTCGAGAGCAGATTGCAATCCCACTCCGTTCATAATAGTTGCGAGCATTCCAATGGCATCAGATGAAGTACGCTCGATTCCACTATCTTGTGTATCACGGAACCTCCAGATGTTTCCTCCTCCAACGACTACAACAACTTCTAACCCTGCATCAGCAACGTCTTTTATGCTTTTGGCGACTTCCTCTAGTGCTTCGTGATGTAAACCAAATCCATCTTTCCGAGCGAAGAGCTCTCCAGAAAGCTTGATCATGATGCGTTTTCCGTTCATCCGTCGTATCATACTTAATTTTGGCGAGAATGCAAGGCTTCGTAATGATGGTATTCTGTGCTAAAATATGTAGAATAAGCAAGATTTATGACGTATGCCCCGGTAGCTCAGCTGGATAGAGCAACACCCTTCTAAGGTGGAGGTCAGAGGTTCGAATCCTCTCCGGGGTACCATTCGACTCGCGCTGCGGCTCTCATTCTCAAATAAGCTCCCCCAGAGAGTAGCACTACTATGTATTTACACGCTTGTACCACGCTAACAAAACACACGTTATAGGAATCGCGATAATTAATCCGAGAAGCCCAAGGAGCTTTCCCCAAATGGAGATTGATACTAATAATATTGCAGGACTTAAACCTGTAGCACTTCCCATTATGCGAGGTGTGAGTATTGCATCATCGATAAATTGAATGACTATAAATAAAGCTGATATCACCCCTGTAGTAACCAAAAGACTTGCACCACTATCTATAGCTGCTAACCCTCCAAAGAGGACAGCAGGAATAATGCCTAATAATTGAGCATAGGGAATCATACTCATGAGGCCAATACTCAAACCAAGTACAATACCCATTGGAACCTTTATGATAGTAAGACCAATAGCAAAAAGAACTCCTTGGATTAGTGCTATAAAAAGCCTGCTTCTAAAGTAGACACTCATAGCACTGTTAATATCTTGCAAGAACGATAATAAGTTTTTGCGCCATGCTTTCGGTATCAGATTTTCTATCTCTCTTTGAACAGTATCAAAATCAACTAAGATAAATATGAGATAGAGGAAGATAACTCCAATAGAAAGAACACTTCCCATAATGGTAAATACACCATTAAAGAACCCCAAAGCTCCAGGGGCAATTTTTTGTAGTACTTGCCATACTATACTCCATACCTCTTGTTGATGAAGCGTGTCTAAGACAATATCTTGTGATAGAGGAGAAACAATTGATTGCCACATGTCTTCGTTGACGATTCGCTGAATTTGATAAGGCACTTCACTGCTACTCATAATCTTTTGTATAATACGTGCCATCTCTATCATTTGATTCCCTATCATGAGGCCTGTCATCCTAGCGATAGGAACGACTGCTAAAGCTATGAGCAAAAAGACTACAACTATAGCCCACACGCGACTGAGCCATTTTTGAAAAAATAGTACTGATGGATTTAGTAAATACGCACCGAGAAATCCAATGACAAACGGGAGTAAGATATCATTAAGGTAGTGCACTACTCCGATAACTCCTGCGATAAGTAAAAGTGAAATGCCGAGGCGAAAAACACGATCGAATGTGTATACATCTTTTTGTGATAGTGAGCTCATGCAGAAAAAAGGAGGAGAAAGTCTTTGATGCTCATACTCTACAAGCTCGCTTCGATTAACAAAAGTGTAATCTACTTCGCCACAAACGCTGTAGCTCCAAGCCATGCAAGGTCAAATATTGCCTTCATGGTCTTTGAAAGTGTCGGACTTTCGACAATCAGTCCGAGGCGTTCATCAGGATTTAGTGAGACGATCCCAAC
>JAQCIJ010000041.1 GCA_027592135.1 bacterium
CTCCAACCTACGCGCAGCGTAGGTTGCCAGCCGTAGTCCCCTGGACTCGGTTGCTTTTGAGATTGCAGGTCGCTTCGGCTTCGGTTGGCAAGCCAACCAGGGGCGAAGGTTGGCTTTAACGACGCAGTGCGTGCCGTGAACCGTGCAAAGCATTGGTTCTGCGGAGTCGCAAGATACTTTGTCCACCGTAGTCTTAAGCAACCACAAACTTAGAATTCATCACTCAGATTAGGAACCTGAGTAGTGTTTCCGTGCGGTTTAACACGGAACATTATTGTAAGGTGATCTGGCAGATTAATCTTGCCAGCGCATGGCGGAGGAGAAAGTGAAAAGTAGTTTTTTAAATATAGGGCAACTTGTTCCGCTAAGAAATCGCCATATCGGATAAGTACAACGTTTGTTTGTTCCATGCTTCTACGCATCATTGGACGGAAGGTAGGCAAGCCTATATTTTGACGGTAAATATGTTGCATCAGACCCATAGAAAAGGGAGTATGTTCTGTATAGGCGTAAAATTGATCCGTTACGGATAACAGTACGTATCTATTGTAATGGCAGTCATCTAATATTCGATCTACTTCTTTGGCGATCATTCGTACAGTTGAGTCTTTTTCCACAATTTTACTATGTAGCATTGGATCAATGGTGATATTCGTAAGCATCAAAGGTGGAATCATTACGGCTGCCATTATACTTGCGTAGACGGATTTCGCTTTGCTTGATCCTTCTTTAACAAGAAATACTGTTGCACACCAGAACATTATTGCGTATACAGGGGCAGCAACTACCTGTTGATGAGCGTTCTGATCTGCTATCTCAGCGCCAAGAACCGTTAGCCATAATGCAATAAACATTACAAGCACTGACCGATAACCCCTCATTGAAGCTTTACAGAATGTAGCTACCCAAAGGGTAATAATTGGGACTGCAAATAGCGTTGGAGTTAATAGGCCTCTCACATATGTTCCCCAGAGGAATCCTCTTAATGGCAAAGGGAGGATATTGCTACGAGCAGAAACAAGATTTGAATGCTCGAATACCATATAGGGCAAATAGACTGATACATATGGAGTTAGCATGTTAAGTGTCCAGAGAGTTGCCATGCCAAACAGTCCTCCGAATAGTAGCGGCAATACCAATGTATATATTGTTCGCTTGGGAGAATCCAAATCATTGATGAGTGCTACGGCGATAATGGATAGTATGAATTGTTCTTTTATAAGAACACAAAGCATGGCAAGAATACCCATCAACAACATTCTTTTTTTAGATGGATTTGAATTTGAATGCATCGTGACTACAGACGCTGCATATAGGATGCCAAACAGAGCACCAATTAACTCAGTGTGCATTGCCCCCGTGTTTGTTTTTACAAACATTGAAATGAGTACTCCAAATATGACGGCTAACGCAGTCCCGTAGATTTGTATATTCTGCTTCTCTTTCCCAAGAAGGATTGAAGTTGTTTTGGCAATAATTATTGGTATACAGACAAGAGCTGCGACATGAAGAATCTTTGAAAACGTAACATCGTTATTTATTGCCAAAGATGCTGCTGCAATCAAAAAAATACCAGGGGGCTTTGTCTCGAATACATCAATGTAAGGAGTAAATCCATTCAGTATTGCCCTTCCCATCGCAAGAAAGATTGCACTGTCACCTGTTCCATAGATTGTAAACATCCATTCATTTATTACAATAACTCCAAGCTGAAGCATTGCTATCGTTAGTAGAATGACTAGGAATGCAGTAGATGCATAGTTCAATCTATGTGATTTCATACATACGATTGTATATTAAGTTTCCTGTTTAAACACTGTATTTGTATAGGATCTCATGAAGCAAGATAATCCTGTTGGTCGCACGAACCAAAAACAGAATATAAAATAAGTAGAGAAATCCGTGTGTCCATCTTTTGTATTTATGTATTTCTCCTCTTGTTACTTTTCCGATGAAAAGTAACCAAAAATCTTTGCCACAATGTGGCAGACGAGTGAAACGTAGTGGGTGGGCATGGACAAGGGAACCACTACCCAAACGTCAAAAGATGCGGAGCGAAGATGAGAAGAAGTCCCAATGCGTACATCAGTATTCCTCCGAAGATCAGCGTGAAGCGTCGGTATTTGGTAGTCATGCCAGTGGCTTTCATTGTGTAAATGGCAATGGCAAAGATGATGAGATCATCAATCATGTACATCATAATAAAGAGCCCAATGTATCCATAGCGTGCGAGGTTTGTAATGTCGTTGAACGCGAGGATCTGCGTAAATACAGCAGGAAGTCCTGCAGTACAAACTAGCTCGATCATATTCACAGAGACTGCAAGAATTGATACTCCAAGAATCAGTGCAGGCCATTGAGAGATTTCCATAATGGCTTTCATCTTGGCAATGGTGCGTTTTCTTGAGCCTAAATTAGATACTTTGCATTGATTCGGATCTTTGCCGAGTGCTTCATAGAGGTAGAATGCACCACCACCTATGGCGACGATTCCTATCACTTTTTGTACCCAGAAGTTGTAACCAATCATCAAGAATACATTCAGCCATGCAGCAATAAACAAGTAGTACACAGCACCAGAGACAAACAGGAAGGTGCCTCCAATAACCCAAATCTTCTTCCAGTCATGTGTGTTGATCAGTAGTGTAAGCAATGTAATGAGCACCCACATCGCACAGGGGTTAAATCCGTCGAGGAACCCGAGGAGAATGGAGAGGGCGGGGAGACTAAGAAGAGTGAGATCAGTTTTTCCGACGAACCAGAGATCTAGTGTGTATTTATCGAGGTCTGCATCACAGTCTTCGTTACAGCTTTCTCCTGCAGCAGTGACTTCTACTATTTGATCTGTATCGACAAAATCTTCAAACGATAGGCATCCTTCTACGGATGCACGACAAGTTGCCAGTCTTTTTTCAATAGCCTTACCGTGTTCGTCTATGTCGTATCCTTGGCTTACCGTATTGTCGATAACAATTGTTGGCACACCTTGGTTGAGTGCAGGCGCGCGCTGTTGTAGATCGGAGAAGAACTTCTGGCTGTGAATTTCTGTCACTTCGAAGTAGTTCACCTCCAAGTCATGTTCTAAAGCATAGGCCTCAAATGCAGCACAGTGCGGGCATCCATCACGAACGAACGCTGTTATCTGCGCTCCTTGTACAGAATCGTACCTCGCTTCTAGCGTAGGTTTATCGAGAAGCTTATCGGGGTTGAGGTACGAAAGAACCGCAACAGGGATAAGGGCGAGTGTAAAGAGGATAGCAAGATGTTTCATAGAATGTGTGAAAGGAATTGATAGTATTGTACAGCAAAAAGACCTTGCATACAAAATTTGATCGGAGTAGCGTGAAATCTATTCTCTAATGTCGGTTACCGAGACACCAATACAGGCTCTTGCAGAAAGTGGTTTTCCACATCATCTAAGCACAGAAGGTGATACAGGTACGGTTATACAATTAGAGGAATGGCTAGAGGAGCAAATTCGTGTCGCATGCAAAGCAATCTTAGAACTCTTGGGATCACCACGCCCAGTACTTGATGAAGCAGGAAAAGTACTACCAAGAATGCCAGAAAAATATGAGGAAACGGCGTATCATTTACTCATGGTTCACGACAAAGGAATGTTCCATGCTGGAGATTCATATAAGAGAGCTACTCAGAATTCAGAAGTTTCAGAAATTCTAAATGATTGGATACAGCACTTTGGACCTCTGTTTAATATCATGTGTAAGCAGCATCAGATTCCGTATGAGATATCAGCAAATCGCGTCTATCATTTCCAGTGTAGGGTGGTGGAACATGTGCAGCATTTACGTAGAATATATGAACAGCATTCAGAGGGGGCAGTTTTAGCATCTTCTACGGCTTGGAACAGTCTGAAGTGGGCTGAACCAATATTGATAAATGAGGATGGAATAGAATTTTTACGACAGTCTGTATATTTGCCTCATGTAGTTGGAGTGCGTCGTAGTACATCTTTAGTTCTTAATAAAGATCTACATTCGCGAGAATCATTAATCACCCGTCTAAGCCCCTTAGCAAGTCAGCATCCTCAGCATCCAAAGAAGGAGATTCTTGATGATGGATTAGGAATTTGAACTTGCCATCTAGCCATTTTAGTGTAATATTTCTGAAATACCATGATAAACGGATCTCCTACATTGCCGGCTTCTACAAACCCAAAAGACTTCGTTATAGCAACGATTGCCAGCCACAGTGCGCTGCAGATTTTGAAGGGCGCTAAAGACGAAGGGTTCAAGACTTTGGCCATCTGCAAGAAGGGGACAGAGAGAGTCTATAACGAGAGAGGGTATAACGTTGCAGACGAGATTCTTACTGTTGATTCATTCGAGGATTGGAATGATGAATTAGAAGCAGAGCTTATCAAGCGTAATGCAATTATTATTCCTCATGGGTCGTTTATTGCGTACATGGGACACGAGCGTGTACAGGCGATGAAGGCGATGTACTACGGTACAAAGGAGATACTAGAGTGGGAGAGTGATCGTACGAAAGAACGTGTTTGGATGGAGAAGTCTGGGCTGATACTTCCTCGTGTGTTTACAGATCCAGCTGATATCGAGAAAGCAGTCATTGTAAAGTTTCACGGAGCAGGTGGAGGTTTTGGGTATTTTGTAGCAAAATCTCCAGAACAGTTTTGGGAAGTTAAGAATCGAAAGTATCCCAATAATAATGATTACGCAATTCAGGAGTACATTGTTGGAGTGCCTATATATGCACATTATTTCCAGTCTCCTATAACAGGAGAGCTAGAGATTTTAAGTTTTGATAAGCGATATGAATCCAATGCAGACTCTATTGGTCGCATAAAAGCAGAAGACCAACTGGCTGCAAACATTCACACGAGTTACACCATCGTTGGAAACATTCCAATTGTTGTTCGCGAGTCTCTTCTTCCAAAGTTCTTTGAGATGGGGGAGAGTGTCATAAAAGTAAGTAAAGAGATTACGGCAAACGGTAAAGGATTATTTGGTCCGTTCTGTCTTGAATGCATTGTTACGAGAAAACTGGAGATTTACTGTTTTGAGATTAGCGCTCGCATTGTTGCGGGGACGAATCCATTTGTTGATGGTTCTCCATATACTGCATTGAAGTATGATATGCCGATGAGTACCGGCCGTCGCATTGCTAGGGATATTAAGCAAGCCATTACCCAAGGTCATCTTGAAGATATTCTCGGTTAGCAATGGCTATGGCTGGCCGGCCGGCCGTCGCATTGCTCTTGATATCAAACAGGCGATAGAGGCTGGGAAGTTGGTGGAGATACTTGGGTAATTAGTACATAGTAATTAGTGATTCGTCATTCGTAATTCGTTACAATCAAAACCAATGGATATTTCTACAATCCTCAAAGGCTACGATTTATCTAAACTTACTGTAGGAGTCCTTGGGGGACACAGTGCTTTGGATGTTTGTCATGGAGCGAAGCAGTTTGGATTTAATACCGTTTGTGTAGCGAAGAAGGGGAGAGAGAAAACCTTCGACAAGTATTACAAGACGAGGGAATGGGGAGTGGGGAATGGGAAATCGGAGGTTGGGTGCATAGATGAGGTGATTGTTCGCGATAGTTTTGCGAATGTTCTTGATGAAGATGTCCAAGCTAAGCTAAAAGATATGAATACAATTTTTGTACACAATAGATACTTCTGGGTCTACTTTGATGACTATTCAAAAGTAGAGAATGATTTCCAGGTTCCGATCTTTGGAAGCCGTACACTGCTCAAAATTGAAGAGCGCGACCAGCCGTATAATCAGTATCACTTGTTACACGATGCGGGGATTCGCATTCCTAAAATATATAAGGGGTTGGGGGCTAGTAGTCAGCAGCTAGGGATAGATCGGCCGGTGCTGGTAAAAGCTGCAGAAGCACAGCGTGGTTTTGAAAGAGCTTTCTTTATTGTTTCTTCTGATGAGGAGTATGAGAGAGAAGGGTCGAGGCTTGAAGCCGAAGGAAAGGTTGCATCTCACTGGCGTGAAGCAACTGTAGAAGAGTTTGTTGTAGGAGCACCCGTAAACTTCAATTACTTCTACAGTCCACTGACAGGAGAGCTCGAGCTGATGGGAACAGATACACGCAGACAGACCAACCTTGATGGGTTTTTGCGAATGACAGCAAGTCAGCAGATAGAAGCGCAAAAAGAAGTACCTCTTAAGATGATAGAGACGGGGCATATTGCTTGCACGGTTAAAGAGTCTATCCTCGAGAAGGCGTTTGAAATGGGAGAGAAGTTTGTCGCTCAGTGTAAGAAACTTCCAAAAGATCTCGATCCAAGTGGCAAAGGAATGATCGGACCATTTGCACTGCAAGGTGCGGTGGTTGCAGAAGAGGGAAGAGAAGACATTGTGATCTTCGATGTGTCTTTCCGCATCCCAGGGTCTCCAGGAGTACGCGCTACTCCATACTCAGGATACCTTCATGGAGAAGCAATGAGTGTAGGGGAAAGAATAGGCCTCGAAATCAAGTCTGCTGTGGAGCAGGGGAGGGTAGAGGAGATTGTGACGTAAATGAATGGTGGAGCTGAGGAGAGTCGAACTCCTGACCCCCTGCTTGCAAAGCAGGTGCTCTGACCAACTGAGCTACAGCCCCAC
>JAQCIJ010000009.1 GCA_027592135.1 bacterium
ATGTTCGCGACAACTCTATCCATTTTGTGTCTGTAACTTTCAGTAGCACCAAGACATCGTCTGGCCCTCTAATTTTGTAGTCTTCTTTTAGCACTAAGCTCTTGGTTTTTCGCACAGTAATTTCGTGCTCTTCATCAAATCCTTGTAGGACGAGTATTTGGTTTACGGTACCGCCATCGATCTTGGCAAGAACATCAGTATCGTCACTGTTTTCTGTATCAATAAGATAGAAAGTTCCACCAATACTAATCTGCCCATCAGAGATCGTTTGCAGGTTTCCATTTTCTCCTAATTCTGGGAGATGATTTTCTATATCTTCTACGCGCTTTTCAAGATTCGTAAGTCGAGATGCAAACAGTCCCATGGTTTCTCCAAGTGAGGATCCAAAGGAAAGTATGTCAATCTCAGAATTTCGCACGTTTGTTACTAGCTCTTTGAGAGCTGCAATGACTACCATTTGCATTTCGATGCCAAAGCGGATTTTCTTAAAGCCATCTTCTTGGTCAGATACGAGGTGTGGGAATACTTGCTCTAACTCCTGAGCAATAAGACCTACCGATGTGCCGTGTTCTGGGGCACCTGCTTTCCAGTCAAATTGTACAGGGTTTAAGAGTTCTACTTTCCCAAGCATTCCTTCAAGTGGCACAATATTTTCTTTTAGTCGCACATCAGAAAGACATGTTCCTCCAACAGTAGTGGTATCATCTGTCTGGAAACATCCAGTCACATCGATATCGCCCTCGACATCCAATGCATCGTTTGGTGTACCGGTACCAATATTGATACCAGTAGTACCCACAGTCATCTTTGTAATACCATTTGCTTTGATAGAAAGTTTATCAGGAGTTCCTCCTGCATTTATAAATGCACCATCAGTATTATCACCACCCATATGCAAGAATCCAGCATTATTTGAGGAATCATCTCTCAATTGAATATGGGTAGTTTGTCCTGCTGTAGCATTGTCTACAGTGAGTGTCCCTGCTTCTATATGTAGGCTTGTAGCTGGTACATCAGTTCCGATACCGATACGTTCATTTATTGTATTCACATTAAAGACAGGATTTCCGCCATTTGCATCGTTAATTTGGAATGCTGTTGTAGAGTCTATGAGATTTCTAAATACTGCATAACCAGAACCAGAAAGAAGATCAGTAGAGTGAAGTGTGCTTCCAGAAATTGTTCCGACTACTTCAAGTTCTGTCTCTGGCGTATTGGTTTTGATACCCACTTTTTGATCATTGCTGACAAATATTGCAGGTTGTGCGTCTGCTGCATTTGAGAATACTTTGAATCGGTAGTCTGTTGTAGGGGATACAGAATATGCTGTAGGTGCTGTAGTAATATTATCCCCTGCAGGGTTGAGTCGTACCCAGTATTTATTTGTTACTTCAGAATTTACACTTGTTACAGCCCAGTTTTCTGGATTGACGAATGTGACAGCTCCGTCTTGTGTCAGGTTACTTGTGGTATCTCTGTACCCGGTAACCGTCCATGCACTTCCATTCCAGTATTCGACTTCAAATGTAATTCCTGCTCCTGCTACTGCTAGGTCGAAGTAGACAGTAAAGAATGGATCATCCATACCTATGTAGAATAGGTCATTACTTGGATTTTCTGCTGTAAAGATTGTAAATGCAGTACCACCAGTTGTTCGTGCTTCTGCAAGATTGTCAGCGTACGATACGCTATCGAAATTGTAGGCACCATTCAATCCTGGAGGATCAATTGCCAATGATCCACTTGTTGTTAGCGAATTATACGTATCGCGGAAGAGGTTGGTATCAAAGATATTTTTGTAGCCAAAGAGGATGTGAGGATTCTCTGATGCATTAGGAGTCGGCATACTTATACGCAAGCCTGGCTCGGATGTAGCTTCACTATCCACATCAACCGCAATACCATTTCCGTCGGTGTCCGCAAGGAATGTTGTCGCTGCACCATCCTGTTGCAAATGCATCACGGTTGTACTATCTGCATTAGCATGATCATTCTCGAGATGGAATAAACTACGTTTACCTGTGTTACTTGAATTACTAATTCCCGTAAAGATCAGACCGGTTCCAGTAGTAAGAGCATTTGCATCGCCAATATCTATTACTTTACCTGTAGTTAAGGTTGCAGCTGATATGTTGATGATGTCTGATGTTGTTGCCTCGGAGTCGATATCAAGAGCAATCCCTTCACCATCTTGGTTAAGGAACAGTGCTGCATTTGTTGTAAGGTTTTCAATAACAGCGTAACCAGATCCTGTAAGAAAACGACCAAAGTGTAGGTGTTCACCAGAGGCTGTTCCGACAACTTCTAGAGCCAAATTACTGTCGATCGTATTTGCGGCAACGCCACCGACATCAATCAGCAAGCCACCAGTCATTGTATCTCCACCCGTTTCCACGTAGCGGTTATCGAAGAAGTTCTGGAGGGAGCCCGTGCCGGAGAATCCGCCTCCCCCACTTTGATCGGTTCCACAGCTAAACGTCCCGTCATCCGCGTTCCAGAGCAGCTTATCCGTCGAACCGGTATCACAATCACTTAGTCCTGCTCCGTAGAGTCCACTTTCTACTGCGAGAGAACCTGATGTGCTTAAGTGATCCTGCGCATGAATTGTCGCACCAGAGATGGTTCCTATTACCTCAAGGTCATCATCGAAGATAAAGCTTGCGAGTGTTCTATCGTACGTAAGCCTCTTATTAAGAGATCCACCAAACTGTAGATACAAGTCTGCTGCGCTGTCGGTATCATCAATCGTTTGAAACGCCTCTGTATTGACAATAAGAGTAGGAGCCCAACTACTAGCAGCACCAGCTACTTGTGGCAGTGCAATAAGGAAGAAGATTGATATATTGATAATTGCCGCAACCAGAGCCAATACGACTCCAGGCTTTTTCGAGAAATGTCCTCGCCATACACTTAGCATGCTACGCAATCCGCACAACATACAATGGTGATCTTTTCGCTTATCATTGCTAAAAAGTGCACTCTTTGGTGCATTCTCTAATGTTGAGAGATCATTCAGGTCTAGACGGTTATACCACCTATAGAATGTCGTTCGCGCTATACCAAACTCATTACAAGTTTTCGAAACTGTCTGATGTCCGGCAAAATCGACAAACCAACGCAAACGCTCTACCACCTCCGGATGATCACCCATTTGGTGTGCCCGTTCGAGAAGTGCCAGAAGTGTGTGTTTGTTTGGTGTCATGTCTGTATTTATTTGCCGTAGCGCTACATCGACAAATCACATTATTATAGCAGAAATAAGACATTTTTTCAATATATAGGGCTTAATCGGCCCGTACTGACAAAATACGGTATATATCAAATATCTAGAAAAGGGGACTGAAACGGCGATTTCTAACAGTAGCGGTACTGTAGCGCTACAAATCAAAACGGTAGTACTTTTCTAGAAAAATGGCCTGCTAACCGAAGCTGCAGCGACTCAACAGCAAAACAAAATATCACCCGCAAAAGGCTATGGATGACAACCTGCGCTGCGCGAAGGTTGGCGGAGGGAGGGGGATTCGAACCCCCGAGACCCTTGCGGGCCTAACGGTTTTCAAGACCGTCGCATTCGACCACTCTGCCATCCCTCCACGGCGCAGTATAAAGGGAAGACTAATGTCGGCATAGAGAACTTTGCTAAGTTTTTACCTGGTTAGAGAGTCACTAATTCGGTCAGTAAGGTCTGTATTACTAGGGAGCTCTTCTGGGGGGCATTCTCGGTCTGCCCAGTATTCTCGCAATATATTGATATATCCATGCTCAGAGATCAGCCTATCTGCAAAGGATTTAGCAGTTTCTGAAAATCGTGACTGAGTCATGTTTTTCGTTAATTGATATATACAAGAGACAAATGCATCTTCACCACCACAGACTTCAGATCGCACTTCGTCTTGAATTGCATCGGCGATACTATCACTATCGATACCAGCCATGAGGTACAAGTCTTTTGCAGGAGCAGAAGGGAAATAGTGGTTTGCTCCAAGGCGTCGCAAAGAGCAGGGGAGTGCGAAGTCGGCAATAATATCAGCAACTTGTGTCGCGAGCCCTCCTTCGGAGTTGTGGTCTTCTACAACTATCAAGTGGCCGGTCTCTAGAGCTGCTTGAATAATTGTTGCAGAATCAATCGGCCGAATGCACGAGACATTAAGAACACGGACAGAGAGATCTTTCGAAAGTTCATTTGTCAGAAGAAACTCAGCAGCTGCAACTGCACTGTGTACAGGTATTCCGGTTGCAATTACCGTGATGTCATCTTCTACGGTTCCTTTTCCACGGATCAAATCTATTTTTCCATCAAACGCATAATCATCACCATAGATAATTTCTCCATTGGGAGACGTAAACTGCTCGTGACCGTCGCGAGGGAAGAATGTGTAAATACTAACGTGACCTTCACAGATTTTCTCGATAGCTTTTTCTGCCATGGCAGCAGCTTGATTACTATCGGCACTCATCCAGACTTCGGTATTATCAAAAGGAATGTTTAGGTAGTGGCGCTCTTGGTGCGTCTCGCCGTCTTCTCCAACAGAAAGACCTGCGTGTGTGCAGTCGTTAATTATTCCACAACGCGTGTGGCCACAGTTCACGTCGATCAGTCTTGCATTTGCTCTTGCTTCGTTTGTTCCGAAAGCTGCGAATGTGTACGTGACAGGAAGAAGCCCGGTCTGGCGCATCCCTGCAGCCATCATGTACATGTTCGCTTCTGCTACTCCTACATTTACGCAGCGATCTGGAAATTCCTTTCCAACCGTATCAAAACCTCCAGAGCCTGCGAGGTCTGCATGCAGTACCATTATGCGGTCATCAACTTTCATCATATTCAGTAGATGCAATGCACCGAATTCTTTTCGGGCAGCTCCTTTTTCGGTCATCACACTTCTCTTATATCCTTTGAGGTTTGGTATAAGCTCAATATCAGTTTTTACTGGTAACGCATCTCCTATCTCTCCATACCGTTTTTGTTCTGCAGTATAAAACTTCTGATAATGCTCTACTGCCTCATCGAGTGGCTCAAGATCTTTTAGTGCTTCTGTAGCTTCATCTTTAGAAAGAGGAGATCCGTGAAAGTTCTTGGATCCTGTATTGGACCCTTCTTCCATAAGGGCAATCCCATGACCCATTGTCGTGTAATAACAGATGAAGATTGGTTTTCCGTTACCGACCAAGGTGTTTGCTTTTTCGATAGCAGCTTTTACTTGCGAAGGATTATTTCCATTCTGTACCTCGATGACATTCCATCCAGAGGCAGCAGCAATTGCAGCAAAATCTGCAGCTACTGTCTCGGTTGGCACTCCAGAAAGCTGAATGTCGTTCCAGTCTCCATGCACTATCAAATTATCTAACTGCAAATGAGCAGCAAGTCTGAATGCTTCTTGCACTTGCCCTTCTTGGCTGTCTCCATCAGCAAGTAATACATCCACTACTCCTGGTTTATTCTGATGCTTTAAGCCAAAGGCAGTCCCTAGTCCGTGGCTTACAGCTTTTCCGAGAGGACCAGTCCCAAAAGGAATATCGCCGATACCCGCTTCTATATGACCGGGTAATCCAGACGGTGTGCGAAAGGTATCAATAATTTTTTGTGGATGGCGTAACCTCTCGTCTCCTTTATCTCTGCCAAAAAGATAGATCAAACCATAAGCAAGGACAGAAAGATGTCCGGGGCTCATCCGTAGTGGTTGGTCTATATCAGGACTTCGCATCTTATAGACCCAGTAGCAAAGAGTGAATGCAGAGAGGGGACCACCAGGGTGACCGGACTTATGCGTAAGTGGTGCCATGACAGCCAAGTGGCAGATAATGGTATGTGCTATTTCGTATTGTGATACTTCTTCTGGGCTTAAAGGCTTTGCATCATCTGGTCCAATCCAGAAACGCTCACCAGGATTTGCAGCAGCTGCAATTCTTTGAAGTGACATCGGTACTTCGTGTGGGTCTTTGCCTGTAAGAGAAGCTGAATCTGGACGTGTCATTTGCTGAAGTGTAAAGAGGAAAACGGAAAACGGAAAGAGATTCTTCGAATAGATTGTAATCTATTTATCCACTTTCCACTTTCCACTGAAAATAAGAGGGGAGTTGAACAGGTAAAATAATCGAAACTGAAGACAATTAGTGTTCACCCCCTGCGCTAGCCAAATTGCTGATTCAGTAGGGAATTTTTGCTCTATAGTAGTCCCCTATTATTTGTTAAAAATTGTATACATATCTTACTGCAGAACTTTTCAGACTTGGCAACCCCTAAGAGCTTGTCGAGGAGGCAAAAACGACTAAACTACGTAGGTTATGAAACGACCTTCATTCAACCAAAAACAGCTACCATTGATGCAAATCAATATCTCGGCAATCCTCATGCTTAGCCTTTTGATGCTCGCAGTTTAGGGTTTGAAAGATATTGGTTTGAAAGCTTGAAAGCTTTAATGTTTTGTGTGTGTAGATCTTGATGGGTGACTATGAAGATAGTGCATTAAGCTTCCAAGTTTATTTCCAATTACTATGCAGCGATCGTAAGAAATTGTAAATGCTGCTATATCAAAATACTGAGCATCTAGTCCGTAATATAACTGAGAACGAACTTCTGCTGCAGATCTTTTTGCATAACTAAGAAATTTTGCAAATTCAGCATTGGTATATGAATCATTCCCTTCTGCAATATTAGACATTACTGAAAGTCCCGCTCTTAAGATTTGATCTTTCCAACCAAGATCATACTTAGCACTATTTGAAGTACACAGTTTGCGTAGCTCTTGAACAAGAATTCTAGATTCTTTCCACGCGTCGATTTCTTCAAAAGATTTAAATGACATGGTGAACAATAGTACACCAGTTTTTACAATCCTTCAATCCTTCAAACCTTCAAACCTTCAAACCTTCAAACCTTTTTTTCAATAATCAACATCCTCTTTGGCCCTGTGCGGATCTCTTCTTTGACACCTGTCCAGTCGTGGATCGCATCGATAAGCACGCGGTGTTTGTACGTATAGTCAAATCCCCTCTTAGTTCCGGGGTCATTTGTGTAGAAATGTCGCCAGTTGTATCCAGTAATCACGAGCATGTGGTACCACGGCCCCTGACCTGAGAAGTTGGGGTTACCAAGTTCGCGACCTGCAGCAGGAACTATCACAGGGTTTCCTTTAGAGAGTTCATGCATAATAGATTCTTTTGTGACATCGTCACTTATACGCGTTTGGTAACCGTAGTATTCCTCGACAATCGCTGCGAGTTGATCAAGAGATACATCGTACTTATAACCATGAGATTCTTCCCATGTAGTAAGCTGCAAAATTTCTCGGTTTGCCTGTGCAGGTGTGAGCTCTGCATTCCGCAGGAAGTAATCTACCATAATAACAGACGCTTCTTCGCAAGCTTCTTGATAGGGGTTGTCCCAGTTGGCTTCTGGTGCCTGAGAAGTAAATGGCACATCGAGATACGCTTTGCTTGGGAGAGTGATCTCTTGAATAACTTGCTCTTCTGGCACGATTTCTTCGTCAAATTCAAAGTGTACCTTTGCTTCGGAAGAAGGTTCTAGATCTACTTCAATCGTCGATGCAGTGCATCCTGTAAGGAGAATCGCCGATAGGAACCCAATCTGTATATTCATATATGTAACATTTGTTACAGGCTAGCTTTTTTGGGCTTAAAATCCAGTAAATTTTACTCTATAATGCGAGTAATTTTCCCCCCTAGATTCATGAAATTGTTTATAGATACAGCAAATATCGCCAAGGTAGAAGAAATTTCCGCGTGGGGAATATTGGACGGAGTGACAACAAACCCAAGTCTCGTTGCTAAAGAAGAGGGGGCAGATTTTAAAGAAACTGTTATAAACATGTGCGGTCTTGTTAACGAGGTCAGTGCACAGATCACTGCAACGGAGTTTCCAGAGATGAAAGCACAGGCAGACGTGTACAGCAGTTGGCACAAAAACGTTGTCGTAAAAGTTCCGATGACTGTCGAAGGATTAAAAACGCTTAACTATTGTTCCAGCAAAGGAATCCACACCAATACCACATTGGTGTTCTCTGTTCCTCAGGCAATTATGGCTGCGAAGTCTGGCGCTACAATGATCAGTCCGTTTGTCGGTCGTCTCGATGACCTTGGTATGGATGGTATGGATCTTATCGCAGATATTATGGAAGCGTGGAATCACTACAAATTTGAGACACAGGTTTTGGTAGCATCTATCAGAAATCTAGAACATGTCGTTCGGGCTGCAACGCTTGGAGCACATATCTGTACTATTCCGTATGATGTCTTCCTCGAACTTCCACAGCATGATCTTACGGATAAAGGGTTAAAGAAATTTATGGAAGACTGGGAATCCATAAGTAATTAAGCAATTCTGAAAGGTCGAAGGTCGTAAGGTCGTAAGGTCGAAGGTCGTAAGGTCGAAGGTCTTGCGGAAAGATATATTTGGTGTACTATCGATCACCATGGGATTTAAGAGATTCGAAGATATAGAGGCTTGGAAAGACGCAAGAATTCTTGCAAAAATGATTCGTGAAATTTGCAAAAATGAATGTGCAAGAAGAGATTTTTCTTGGATTGATCAGATTAAACGGTCAGCACTTTCTATTATGGCAAACATTGCAGAGGGTTTTGAAGCACAGTCTGATCTTGAATTCGCAAATTTTGCTGGATACGCGAAGAGATCATCTGCAGAAGTACGATCACATTTGTATTATGGTCTAGATGCTGGCTATTTATCCATGCAAGAACTTGAATCTGCTATGGACCTGTCTCGTAAAATTAGTGGGTCTCTGACTAATTTAATAAAGTATCTTAGAATTTCTCATCGGAAAGTGAGAGCTCAAACAAGGACTTAGGACGTTCGCCGTTCGACTTTTAGACTAATCATACCTAAAATTGAACTATGATCAATCAGTTAGGCGTCATCGGCCTTGGAACAATGGGGGCAAACCTTGCACGCAATGCTGCCCGCAATGGCGCAAAAGTTGCGGTATACAATAGAACGACTGACGTGATGCATGATTTTGTAAAAGAGTATGGAAAAGAAGGAATAATCGTCCCGTGCAAAAGTTATGAAGAGCTTATGCGGTCTCTCGATGCTCCTCGAGCAATACTGCTGATGGTAAAAGCAGGGGGAGCTGTAGATGCGGTTATCGAAGATCTTCTTCCACACCTCGATGAGGGCGACATTATTATCGATGGAGGAAATAGTCATTACCCAGACACAGAAAGAAGAACTGCAGAATTATCCGAAAAGGGGATTCGGTTCCTTGGAATGGGAGTAAGTGGAGGAGAAGAAGGGGCATTACTTGGCCCTAGCATGATGCCCGGTGGTGACATTACTGCATGGGAGGATATGAAAGACCTACTCGAAAAAATGGCTGCAGACGATGGCCTCGGAGGAAAGTGTGTCTCCTATATAGGAGAAGGAGGTGCGGGACACTTTGTAAAGATGGTCCACAATGGAATTGAATATGGAATTATGCAGCTGATTGCAGAGAGTTACGATGTACTGAAGAATGTCGGTGGATATTCTAATGCAGAACTTGCAGAAACATTTGCATCGTGGAACGAAGGAGAAGATCTGAACTCCTTCCTTATAGATATTACTGCAAAGGTATTTGCAAAAAAAGATGACCAAGGATCCGGAGATTTAATTGATGTGATTCAAGACCAAGCAGGACAAAAGGGGACTGGGAAGTGGACGACAATCTCTGCCCTGCATTATGGAGTGGCAATCCCTACAATTACCGCTGCTGTCGATGCACGTATTATCTCGGGCAGCCTCGACCTTCGAGCAAGTAAAAGACCATATACACCAGATCTCGAGGAGCCTATTCCTAATAAAGAGAAAATGCGAACGATGGTGCGCAGTGCACTGCACCTCAGTATATTGTGTGCGTACAAGCAGGGGTTTCAGCTTATGGAAAAAGCAAGCGAAGAGCATGAGTGGAATCTTAATCTCGAAGAGTGTGCTCGCATCTGGATGGGGGGATGCATTATCCGTTCAGTTCTACTGAAGGTATTTATGGATAGTTTATGTGGTGAATCTGCAAGGCAGAAGACTGCAGAGAGCTACTTCTCCAGTCAATTTGGAGGAGAAAAGCAGGTCTACTGGCGACAAGTCCAAGAACTGTCAGCAAGTAGAGGTATTCCAATTCCTGCTATGTCTGCCTCACTAAGTTACTATGATGCGATACGAAGAGACCGCCTCCCACAGAATATCATCCAGGCCCAGAGAGACTTTTTTGGAGCCCATACATTTGCTCGTACCGACAAAGAGGGCGTGTTTCATGCAGAGTGGGAATAGAGATTTTCTGGCTCTCTTCTCTCAAAATAATTCATCAACAGGTCTTTCTGTTTCGTTACGTTCAGTATTAGAATGACCATATGATCCATCAGCAGACCGTTGAGTGTCGTAATTTACTGTAAGTCTTGATTGAGATGCGGTTATAGGATTCCGAGATCCTTTATCAAAGATATACAGAACACCTTCTTTCAATAGAAGCATGAGGCCGCTTCGAGAGAAATAGCCGTCATTTTTGATAGGCAACTGTATTGGAATAGATGCATCGATTTTGGTTCCAAAAGGTCTATTATTTATTAACGGACGACCAATAATGAATGGTTCTCCTTCTTTGAGGGAATAAGTGTTTCCTTCTGCTTTTATGATGCAAGTGGACTCGTCTTCCCCTGGTGAGAATGTAATATCTGTCTTACTGGTAGCCGTAATCACCCCTGACTGAGAAGCATCAAATCCAAAAGGACCTTCGTTTTCGTCCCAGTACTTATTAACGATATTCGTACCAAACGGGTAGCACCTGCGCAAAAGTAATGTAGCCTCATTTACATAGTTAGGTATGTCAGACAATCTATTCAGCGCTAAAAATATAGTATTCAATGTATCATTTGGATCTTGGTTGGCAAGAGTAGTGAAATTATGGCGATGAGTACGTTTTACTAAGTCTTTCAATATACCATCGAGAGTAAGATAGTCTTGGTAGCTTAATTGCGACATTGCAGTAGCCATTTGTATTACAACGTCCTGACGCTCACTTGAATCTATTTCAGTACCTACATTATCCTGAGTAAGATCACGTATACTTTTTAATGCATTCACCCGTATCATATCCAATGCTCCACCTTTAGCGATAGGAGAAGTGGCCAGTTTAGATTGTGGTGTATTTGGGTGTTTATTGTTCGACATAATATATATTATAGCATAGTAAAGTATATTATACAATATACCAAAAGTGCATATATATGGAACCTGCGGAGCGTGACATCATGAAGCGTCAGCCAAGAAAGCAGAGTGAACATATTCTTGATGGTGAATGGGGAAGGCTTATCTTCTCCTCTTTTCTAGGATTCTCTGTATCCTTCTTATTCTATTTATGGAGATTAAGCGAAGGAATGTCATTGGGGCTTGCAAGAACAGAGACGCTAACACTCGCGATAATGTTCGAGCTCTTCCTCGCATTCTCTACACGAAGTAATCAGCCAATTTGGAAGGTTGGATTCTTCTCAAATAGATGGATGATTGGTGGAATACTTATTCCATTTGCTGCATAATTTATTTTGCTTTATACACCGCTCGGAAATCTATTTTATCTCGAGTATATTTCGTTGCACGATTGGCTTGTCATTGCAGGTATTGCAATAATTCCAATTGCATTACTGGAATGTCTCAAATGTATTCCAGGCAACAAAAGATCAATAAAGTCGCTTTAAAAGATGTCAGGAATAGGTCACTATGATGGCATGACAGATCGTACGTATAAAACGATTATGGTGGGGTACGTAATTATCCCTCTTGTCGCTGTAGTTACAGCAATAGTGTTGCTGTGGAATAATGTTATAAATAGTACGGATTTGTTTCTGTTGATTGTATTTCAAGTTCTTTCTGTATTAGGAATTACTGTTGGATTTCATCGTATGCTTACACACGATGGATTCAAGTCATCAACGCCCACCCGCCTCTTCTTTACTCTCTGTGGATGCATGGCGTTAGAAGGTAAGCCTTTGGCATGGATTGCAACGCATGTAAAACATCATGCGCACTCAGACCACGAAGACGACCCTCATAGTCCACTAGAAGGATTTTGGCATGGTCATATGGGATGGGTATTTTCTCAGGAAAACTTCGAGGATCCTAAAGTCTATTGTCCGCATTTACTCGAAGACAAAGTGACAATGTTCGCCGAAAAAACATACTTCTTTTGGCCACTCCTTTCGTTTGCTATTTGCTATGCAGTAGGAGGATGGACAGGTCTCCTCTGGGGAGGGTTAGTGCGTTCGTTCCTCACCACGCACATCACCTGGAGTGTAAACTCTATCTGTCATACATTTGGATCTCGCGGTTTTGAAACTACAGATGAAAGTCGTAATAACTGGCTTATCGGATTATTAGCTCTTGGAGAAGGCTGGCACAACAACCACCACGCATTTCCACGCAATGCTTTCCATGGAATGCGTTGGTATCAGTTTGATCTATCGGGGATAGTGATTCGCAATCTTGAGAGATTAGGTCTTGCATGGGATGTGCAACGTATTGGAAAAGAAACCCAAGAGGCTCATAAGCTAAAAGGTCTGACAATGCATCAAAATATAGCAGATCTTAAAGCTGAACTTGGAGAATTTATAGATCATGCACGACATGAGTTAGATCTGATGATACTCAAGCTTCCACCAAAAAAAGTCGCTGCACTGCGCTTGGCGCATGAAAAAACAATGAAGCGCTATACAGATATTCAACTAAGTCTTGCAAGGCGCAGAAACATGAAGCGCAAGGCAATCGAAAAGCGTCACGAAGAAGTAGCGAAGCTTTTGGAGATTGCGAAGAGGAGGATGAAGATGGTGATCCCATGAAGCCACAAGAAATTGGAGAAGCAATGGGAGCAAGCACATCGCAAGTAAAACAGTACATTGGAGTAGTAGAAAGGAGACTGTCAAAAAAACCTCGCCTTCAAGCATTTGTTGATGAGAAAAGGTAGTTCCATTGCACTACTCAGGCTATAGACATAGAGTATTCCTGTGTCACAACTAGCCTGCTCATCACATATATACAAAGATATTTCATTGCATGGAAAGAAAAAAATCCAAGAGGTGTGTCGTTTTGCTAGCGAGCATCTTTCAGATTTGCATCGTCGTACAGGTGAGAGCTATGCACAACATGGGTGTGAGGTGGCACTGACACTCAAGGAATGCTGCACAGATCCATCTCTGCTCAGAGTTGCGATGCTGCATGATCTTCTCGTGCATCCAGATGGCAAGAAACTACTGAAGAAATCTCCTCTTACTACAGAAGAGCGCTCTCTTGTTCAGCAAATGCATGATCTGAGGCGTTTACACATTGATAAGGATACCGAAGATCTTGATTACTTTATTGATTCCCTTCTCGAAGATTCACGCTTGTTGCCATTGCGTATGGCACATCGCCTCAATGATGTGCGAAATTTAGATCAATTTACTCCTGCACTGAGACAGCAAATTGCTAATGAAACTTTGCACATGTATACGGCTATTGCGGGGAGACTCGGAATGGATGCTTGGAGATACGAGATGGAAGATATTTGCTTCCGTATTCTGCAACCTGAAATAACGGAAAGACTGGAGAAACAGTTCCAACTTTATCAGAAACTTGATGAGACATGCTTGAGCCATACGGCAAAATTATTGAAGCAAAAAATACAGGATCAGGGTATAGAGTGCGACATTCAACAAAGAGTGAAGGCTGTGTATTCCACCTATCGCAAGATGGTATTGAAAGAAAGAGCGTTTGAGAAATTAACTGACAGATTGGCTCTTCGCATCATAGTAGAGAAACCTACCGATTGTTATTTGGCACTGGCGGTTGTCAATTCTGTTATGCACCCTATTCCTGGCAAATTGAAAGATTACATTGGCGCCCCGAAGGAAAACGGATACCGTTCCATACACTCTGTTGTCTATCCACTGCCTGGTGTGACAGAGCAGCCAATGGAGATTCAGATTCGCACTTTACAGATGCATCAGATATGTGAGTACGGAGTCGCTGCTCATAGTGAGTACAAAAATGTATTGTATGCAATGAATGCAAATGGGGCACGAGTAGATCTATTTCGCAATCTTGAGAGGATACGAGAAGAAGCTCGCAGTCCTGAACAGTTTGAATCCGCACTGCGAAATTACTTTAGGGAAGATCGTATTGCAGTTTTTGATTCAAAAAACAATCTCTACCACCTCAAAAGCCCTGTTACTGCGCTTGATTTTGTTCATCACATATACCCAAATCGATTTTCTAAATTAAAGAAGGTGAGGGTTAACGGGAGAAACCACCCTCTCAGTACTGAGTTGCATGATGGGGATACGTTAGAGGCGATCTTTGGACGTGAAAACTGTGTTCAGGAAGAATGGATACATGACTGTCTTAATGCTTCTACAAAAAAGAATATCAAAAATTCCTTACGTACATTGCAGAATAAAAATATGGTCAAGAAGTAAGTGGCACGACATTTACTCACTTATGAGAACAGGTACAAACCCCTTCCAACCGCCCTTAGTGCCCTGTAAACCTCAATAAGCAGGATTGGTACCCTTCTGATGCACAAAGAGCAACAACGGATGTTTATGAACCAAAAATCCGAAGTCCACATTCCATAGTGAGACTTTTCAGGGTGCCGTTAGTGCAATGTTTGGCGGAGAGTGAGGGATTCGAACCCTCGGACCGGTTACCCGGTCAATACATTAGCAGTGTATCCCGTTCGACCACTCTGGCAACTCTCCGCACTGCTACTAGTATAGGGCAACTGTGGAGTCTTCCCCAAACGTCATCATGACTTTCTGTAGATCATGTATTCCTTTTACGGTAATGACGTCTATGGAACCATTTTGCTCAAAAGTACTTACAAGAAGGTCCATTATAGGCACACGGACGATAATGCATCCCATACTGCGGAATCGCGTGTCCATTCCATTAAAGATCTCATCTTCCTGGCCGTATTCATGGAATCCATACGCTGTATGGTCTTCCCCGTCTTTATAGAGTCTTAGGAATCGTCCAGAAGGCCCAAATGTAAGCCTGTCCCCTTTAATGTGCTTACTTTTGACAGTCCAGTTCCAGTTAGGCGTAGAGGCATTGTAGGAACGGCCAATATAGTACACCCAACGCTGCTGACCAGTGACAACATCAAAATTGATGTATGTGCCGTCTGCATGAAATATATATCCAAGATTATTTTTGGTGTCTACTATGACTTTATCTTCCTGCTGAATTTCCCAGTTTTCCATAGCAATTTCATGGGCTACAGGTACGGGCGACTCCGCATCCACTGGAGCAAGTGGGGCAGTCGGCACGCTTAAAATCAGTGCTAGTAACGTAGCGGTCAAAGTTGACATAAGGTCGAACATTATACATAATAAAAATATTACGTCAATGGCTTATACAAGCCAATCTATGGCAATATAGACCTATGAAAGAGCAGTTTCCTCATGATTCGGTTTTACTCTCAGAAGTGCTTGAAACACTCTCTCCAAAAGAGGGGGATCGCATCCTTGATG
This sequence comes from bacterium, assembly GCA_027592135.1. GTDB lineage: Bacteria > Patescibacteriota > Gracilibacteria > Peribacterales > Peribacteraceae > UBA2170. The sequence continues at coordinate 15,505 of JAQCIJ010000009.1, forward strand.
TCACTCTAGGATTAGCAGGTCACGCATCTTTGTTATTGGATCAAGCAGGTCCTGATGGGACACTTGTTGGCATCGACGCTGACGAAGAAAATTTGAATGTCGCAAAGCAACGACTTGCAGATCAAGCATCGCAATGCACATTTGTCCATAGTAACTTCAGTAAATTGCCAGAACTTGATCTTGGAAAATTCGATGTGATCCTTGCAGATCTCGGCGTTAGCTCTCCACATTTTGATGAACCAGAGCGCGGGTTTAGTTTCCGCGAAGATGGTCCTCTTGATATGCGTTTCGACCGCTCCCAAGGACGTACTGCAGCAGAGATAATCGAAAGCTATACAGAGCAAGAGCTTTCGATACTTCTTAGGGACTATGGGCAAATACCTCAGCATGGAAGACTAGCAGAAACTCTTAAGCAGAAGCTTCCTCAGACGACGCATGAAGCTTTGAGTGCCATTGATAGTGTCGTAAAATTCAATCCAAAATCTTTGGCTCCGCAGATGTTTCAAGCCTTACGTATAGAGGTAAATGACGAATTAGGAGCTTTAGAAGCACTATTAAATACTGCACCAGATATGCTGAATTCAGGTGGGAGGTTTGGAGTCATAGCCTTTCACTCATTAGAAGATCGTTTGGTTAAGAAGCGATTTCGCGATCTGACGAGCGTTGAAATAGATAAAACGACAGGAGCTGATATCGGCACTGCCCCATTCACTGAGGTAAAACGGAAAGCAATAAAACCATCAGAAGAAGAACTCGCACAGAACCCGCGAGCTCGAAGTGCGAGACTCCGTGTGATAAAAAAGGTATAATTTGCGTATGCTTAAGAATCTCCTGTTTCCAGAAGAAAGCCAGCGTCGCTCTTCACTTGGCCGAATGGTAAACCAAAGTACGGTGTTGCTTATGGTTTCTATAGGCGCACTGATCTTGCTCCTTGCTCTGCTTATTCTGTTTCATCAAAACAGTAATGCGACAAAAGGATACCTTCTACGAAACCTTGAGAGAGAGAGATCTCAGCTGCTTTTAGAGCAGGAAGTGCTTAATATGCAGGTTGCGAAGGCACAGGCTATGGAAAAGATCGAAAATGATCGACAGGTCCAAACGATGATTCCAGTCAAAAACCCTATATATACTAAAAATATCACTCCAGAATCAACTGAAACCGTAGAATAGCTGTACATTATCCTCTGGGCCTAATGGCTAATAAATGGTATAATAGAAGGAACAAATGAAAACAAACCTTGTCATTGGAGCAGTTACCTCAGCCGCGCTTGGACTGGTCGTTCTGATATCTCCATCGGTCCTAATAGCCCAGCTTCCGTACTCTGAATGTACTGGAGAAGTGTATGGAACAGCAGGGTGCCCTTTGGTTTCAGATGACCCAACTCCACCGAATTGTGGCGATGCAATTTTAGATGAAGCTGCAGGAGAAGAGTGTGACGAAGGTCGATTTAATGGTGTCAGTTTCTGTAGTGACGAATGTAAAATCTTCTACTGCGGAGATGCCGAAGTGCAAAATCACATCGGAGAAGAGTGTGACCTTGGAGTAAATGTCTATGCAGAGGAGCAAGGTGGAGTAGATTTGATCTTTGATAATGATAAAATTGGTAATTACGCAAACCAGTGTGGGAATGCATGTATTCCTCCTTGCCCTTTAAAGAAGGATGCAAGTGGAGAATATGACCTTGATGATGAGGGAAACTATCAACTTAATTGTGATTCTGGATTACTTCCAAGCAGGTGTACATATGCAATATTTGAAGAACAATGTGATGTAGCACCAGACCCTACTACTCAGACGACAACCGATACTTCAGGAGACAATGATATCACCGTAAATCTTACGTTCCCATTCCCTCAGCAACAGCAAACATCTTCTGTTTCAAAAGATTCTCAACAAGTAGCCCAAAGTCCTGTTTGTGGAAACGGCGTTCCTGAACTTGGTGAAATGTGTGATGACGGTAATCAAGTTGATATCGACAAATGTACCAATGATTGCAAAGTTGCCTACTGTGGAGATGGACAACGAGAAGGAGCTGAGCAGTGTGATACCAGGGGTGCAGACACCAGTACGTGTGATGCGGACTGTAGTTTTCCAGATTGTGGTGATGGCTATCGCAACAAAAACACCGGAGAAGAATGTGACGATGGAAACGAAAGCAATGACGATAATTGTACTGATCAATGTAAAAAGTCCAAGTGTGGAGACGGTTACAAGCAACCGGGTGAACAGTGCGATGATGGAAACTCAGTCGATCTCGACAAGTGTCGTAATGACTGTACGATCCCAGTGTGTGGAGATGGTTCTATAGACCGTGGAGAGGAGTGTGATGACGGTAACTTCAACAATACAGATAGCTGTACCAATCAGTGTAAACAGGCGAAGTGTGGTAACGGCGCAAAAGATGGTAAAGATGAATGCGATGATGGCAATACGAATAACTTTGATTCTTGTAAAAATGACTGTTCAATCCCGTATTGTGGAGATGCGGTAATAACAGCAGAACCTCCATATGCAGAACAATGTGATGATGGTAATAAGACAGATGATGATCAGTGTAACAACAGCTGTAAAAAGCCAGGTTGTGGTGACGGAGTTGTTCAAGAGAATCTTGGAGAAACCTGTGATGATGGAAACACAGTAAATATTGATGCTTGTAGCAATAAGTGCCAGAAGGCATCATGTGGAGACAATATTGTGCAGACAGGAGAACAGTGTGATGACGGTAATAAGATTAACACTGACAGCTGTACCAATATCTGTACGCAGTCAAAGTGTGGTGATGGATACATCCAAACAGGTGAGGAATGCGACGATGCTAACCGAGAGAATCTCGATGACTGTAGCAATCGTTGTATAGCATCTCGCTGCGGAGATAAGATTGTTCAGCTTTCTGAGCAATGTGACGACGGAAACAAAAACAACACTGACGAATGTACAAATCAATGTACTATCGCTGTCTGTGGCAACGGAACCGCAGAAGGTACAGAGGCCTGTGATGATGGAAATAATAGTGATCTCGATACTTGTCTCAATACTTGCACTTTCCCTGTCTGTGGAAATGGAACGATAGAAGGTGTAGAGGAATGTGACGATGGAAATCGAAAAAATAAAGACGGGTGTGACATGCGTTGTGGGATAGAAACCATCTGTGGTGATGGTGTCGTTGATGGTATCGAAGAATGTGATGCAGGTGAATTAAATTCCAATACAGAAGCAAACTCTTGTAGATCAAACTGCCGCGTAGCCTTCTGTGGAGACGGTGTAATTGACAAGGGAGAAGAGTGTGACAGTACAGACAGTTGTACGTCCGAGTGCCTCTACCCAACGTTTATGGCAGCCAACGGAAACAGCATATGGGGTTCTACGGTTATAATACTACTGATGGGAGGAGGTGGGTTGGCATTCCTCTACCGCAGAAAGATCTTAGATCTTTCTATAAAGGCTGCAGAAAGCGTACAAGCGTTTTCTATTGATGATATCCCACTCGATGAATTAGAGATGCCATGGCACAAGTGGAACGATAAAAAATAAACTAAACGGTCATTATTTCCATGTGATTTGCCCTGTCTTTGAGGAGCATGACTTTCTGACCTCTCGTAATTAGACCTATTTCTAGTGCTTTTTTAAGGCCTTCTTGCATTGTTACATCATCGGAGGCATCAAAATCTACTTGCAGAGGATACACACCAAAACTCATTGTAAGAGAACGTTGGATACTACTATTTTTGGTAAACGCTATGATCGGCACTGGAGCACGAAATTTACTGATGTGCTTTGCTGTTAACCCACTTTCAGTAATCAAGACAAACGCATCAACCCCCTCTTTTTCCGCAAGTGCAATTGCCTTATCCATTTCCTCTTCTGCACTATCTCTAAAGTGAATATTATATGTTGTTTCTAGACGAGAGAGGTGCTCTTCTGTAGCTTTGTGAATACGGACCATCGCCTGGAGAGCAACGATTGGGTGGGTTCCTGATGCCGTTTCTCCAGAAAGCATCGTAGCATCTGTCCCTGTGGCTACTGCGTGCGCTGTATCGGTTACTTCGGCCCTAGTTGGTACTGGATGTTCTTTCATACTCTCGAGCATGTGCGTAGCAATGATCACAGGTTTACCTGCATCTTTACAACGACAAACAATCTCATCTTGAATTGCTGGTAGTTTTTCGAATGGTACATCTGCGCCAAGGTCACCTCGTGCAACCATAATGCCATCAGAAGCATCAATAATTTCATTAATATTCTTCACACTTTTCTGTGTTTCAATCTTCGATATAATCTTAGAAGTACTTCCCAGTTCCTCAAGCATAGCGCGCACTTGTTGTACCTCGTCAGCATTTCGAATAAACGAAAGAGCTAAAAAATCAAGATTTTGTTTTGCACCATAACGCAAATCCTCCCAGTCACTTTCGGTTATAGATGGTAAATCTATATCTGCACCAGGGAGATTAATATGTCGTCTTGTTCCTATCTCTCCATTTTCTCTTGCTCTTGCAACAACAGAGCCATCGGCTTCGACAGAAACAATATCAAAGGAAATTTCACCATTATCAATCAAGATTGTATCGGTTTCTATAACATCTTTCGCAAATCCATCATAACTCACCTCTATACACTTTCTACCAGAGTCATGTGTTGCTGCCGTAGAAGAAAATATAACTTCTTCACCTTTGGTAACGAGTATAGGGTCTTGGACATCTCCTGTGCGAATCTCTGCTCCTTTCGTATCCAGCATAATACCGACTGGCAGACCACTAGTTGCGTTGTAACTTTGGATTCTATCGATAATTTCTTGGTGACTCTCGCGTGTTCCGTGAGAAAAGTTGAGCCGAGCGATGTTCATCCCTTCATCAGCCAGTGTCACTAAAATATCCTTATCCCATGAAGAAGGTCCAATTGTGCAGATAATCTTTGTCCGCCGGAGAGGGTACGAAAGGTCCATAACTGTATTGTATAGAGTAATGCAGAATATTGGCTACGAGAAGGGGAATTGCAGCTGAATGTAATGGCAATAATTCTTAACATTTGCAAGGGCACTAAACCCACAGAAACCCAAAATTTTGGTATAATGATATGATTTGGAACAAAATAAGACACTTCATCAACGGGTCTTCACTACGGTTGCCGTCTGTGCAATAGTGTACAGTTTTTTTCATCAGGCACAGTTAATGATGAAACCGATACCTCTTGCATTTAAATCGACAGATATTGCATGGGGATACAACTTGGATACATTTTCTGGAACGGTATACCACGATAAAGGTGTTACTGCCATTCGAGCGGGTACAGGAGTTGCTCTGCATGTAAATGGTTCAGCGACAGCAACGACCACTACAAACGCGAGCGGGGTATTCACCTTTACAAATATCGAAGTTGTTGCAAACGATGTAGTAACGATCTTTGTCGATAACAATGCAGCATTGGATGCTGTCCGCGTTGTAAAGTTTGATGCAGCGACTCTAACAGATGACTCGGTAACAGATATGGATCTTTATAAAGATGTACTTATCATTGGTGCAGCGCTGAATGCTGGAAGTACAACAGGAGATAATATTACTACGACAAACTTGAATCTTGCTGATAATGCAGGGGATGCAGATGTCACGGCAATCTACAGTCTGACCAATGCAAATAGAGATTTGCAGATGGGATATGGGAAAGAACTTCTGGTTCATGCCGAAGCTTCGCACACAGCGAGTGGAGCAATCTACACACATGACTTGGATGTCCGCGGAAGTCTGAACGCAGGAACAGGAACAATCTTTGCTTCTGGTTCGGTAGTTGCTGTCGGAAACTTCACAGCACTTACAGCACTGTCTCTCACTGCAAAGAACTCAGGAGAGCTCATCAACGTAGCTGGAGCAATTCCAGGAGACGTGTATATCGACAGTGGCCTTGAAACATATTTTAGGTTTGACGAAGGTGCAGGACTCAACGCCTCTGGAAGTATGCTGACTACAGCTTCTGGTGGGTCTCTAACAAACGGAGCGGCATGGGTACAAACGAATACTGGCACAACACTCTTTTATAATCCTTATGCAATTGAATTTGATGATACAAATGATTATATAGAATTTAACTCAAGCTTCAATTTGAAGTTACTTGATTTCAAAACATTTGCAGGTTGGTTTAGGAGAAAAGGTACTGGTACTACTGATGTAATTCTTGGTAACACAACAAGCTCCGGAACTTTGCTTGCGGGACGTGGAGGATATTCTATCTGGGTAAACCCTTCAACAAATAAGATTAACGCTTCTCTTTTTGACACAGGAGGATCGGTGACAACAGTTGTATCAGAAACGGCACTTACTGATCAAAATTGGCATCACTTTGCAGTTTCAATAGATACATCTACTGCAGGATCACCAAAGATTGGATTCTTTTTGGATGGTGCTATGGATGGATACACAACAGGATCACTTGGGACAACAGCTGGATTTATAAGCACAAAGCCATTTACCGTTGGAGCACTATCTTCAAGCGGAACAGGTGTATTTGATGGAACTATCGATGATGTACGTATTTACAACCGCGTTCTCTCTGGTGGAGAACTCTCTGTAATTGCAACAGGAAACAAGTCTACAGGTTCTGGAACGTACTACTTGAGTGGTGCTATTAATATCGATGGAGATCTGGGTATTTACGGAGGTACTCTTGATGTAGGTACGAAAACTCTTCGAGTAGCAGGAGACATTAATGCCTTTGGCGAGCTTCGGACAAATAGTGGAATAGTTATTCTCGATGGAACAGCACAGATTCTTCGTGGTTCAACAGCCTTTAACCAACTCTCAAAATCTGTAACATCAACAACGACACTCTCCTTTGAAAGCAATACAGAGCAAACAGTATCTGGTGCTATCACACTACAGGGGACAACAAATAACCGTCTAAGCCTTCGCGCAACTGTTGTTGGAGACCAAGCATTCCTTATTGTCGAAAGCTCTGGTGCAACTATCCTCAAGAACCTTAATATAAAAGATAACAATGCCCTTACTGGAGCATTGATGTCCTGTACCTCTGGTTGTATCGATAATGGTAACAATATCAACTGGGCATTCTTAGGAGAGTGTGGAGATGGTGTGGTAAATACAGGTGAGGCTTGTGATGATGGTAATACCAATAATCTCGACTCGTGTCCGAATGACTGTGCACTGGCCGCTTGTGGAGATAGTGTCATAGAAGGGCTAGAGGAATGCGATCCCCCTAATACCGGTTTCTGTCAGAGTAACTGTCTGTTTAGAGGAGCTGGAGGTGGCGGAGGTCGAAGAAACAGGTCTTCTTCTGCTTCTACTGCTTCATTCTTTCAGAGACCAGAACCACCAGATGGGTGCGGAAATGCTGTGTTAGAAACGGAAAAAGGAGAGGAGTGTGACACGGGCACACGCTTTAACGGAATGGGTACGTGTTCATTCGGATGTAAGTTACTCACATGTGGAGACGGGGTCATCAATCCACAGAATGGAGAAGACTGTGAGCCTAAAAAAGGAGCTCTACAAAATGGAATACAGCAATTTGAAGTAGCAACATGCGGTGAAATATGTACTGCAGCAGTCACAACTGCAGAGGGGACGCTATGGGGTGGATGTAAACGCATTTTCTTGCAACCTTGTGAAGTGGAAGGGTCTTCTTCCTCTTCATCTTCTATCAAAGCTTCTAAGTGTGGAAATGGAATAGTAGATAGAGGAGAAGAGTGTGATTTTGGAGGAATCTGCGAAGGTGGTGACTTTGCAGGATCATTCTGGACTGATAAAACTTCTGCTACAACTTGTGAGAATGGAGGTGGTATACCTAGTCCTGTAGGAGGAGATGGATGTAGTGGAACTTGTACTACAGAGTATTGTGGAGATGGGTCGGTTCAAGTACGTGGTGCAGACAATCAACCGCAAACAGAAGATGATGAGCAGTGTGATAATGGTAGTGTCTGTTCAAATGATTCTCTGAAAGTATGTCGATTGGACAATGACTGTGGAACAGGCAATACATGCGAGTATCACCTAGTAAAAGATAGGAAATGTTCAGATAAATGTAAGAACTCTACGAGTGCGTCGAAACCAAAGCCTTCCGCACCTTCTACACCAACTGCACAATGTGGCAATGGAAAAGTAGAGGGGCCAGAACAGTGTGATGAAGGAACACAAAACGGTATTGGTGATAGCACGTGTACAACAACCTGTACAAAACGCATTGTGGATCGATCGACAACTCCAACAAATGCTGTTTGTGGGAACGCAGTCGTAGAAAAAGATGAAGAGTGTGACAGTGGAGATAATAATTCTGATATATTGTCGAATGCCTGTCGTACAAATTGTGTAAAACCGACTTGTGGTGACTTCGTAATAGATCAAAATGAAAAATGTGATAGCGGAGATGCAAACTCAGATTTCTACTCTGACACCTGTCGTTATGATTGTACCTTGCCGACATGTGGTGATGGTGTTGTTGATAGTGATGAAGAATGTGACAGCTCGTGGTCTTGTCTGCCAAACTGTAGGCTTGCAATGCAGCCATCTCGCTGCGGGAATGGAAAAGTAGAAACTGCGGAGCAGTGTGATGATGGAAATATAGCTTCAGGAGATGGCTGTAGTAGATTTTGCCAAAAAGAAGAACCAACAGTTTCTAAAAGCATTTGTGGAAATGGCGTTACTGAAGTGGGCGAGCAATGTGATGATGGTAATCTCGCTGACGAAGATGGCTGTAGCTCTGGGTGCATGATAAAAGAACTTGTTATTCGCAAAGCAGCAGCAGCAGAGCTTCAGCTTGATGCCGATGTTGTGGTCGTGAACCCTACAGAGATTGCTACAGCTCTAAAATTTATTGTAGGAAATGATCCATGCTCTACTTTAGTGATTAAGGGGCAAAACCAGAAAGCATCTTTGATTCGTGCAGCAGCCTTAGAGCAAAAGATTCCTATTGTACGAAACATTGACCTTGCGAGGGCAATCTACAAATCAGTACGGCCTGGAGAAATTATTAACGGAGAACTCTGTGATGAAGTAAATAAGCTAAAAGTTCAGAAAAAGCAGGTTCCAGCAAAACCTTCTGCACCCATTATACAGCCTAGCATGCCACAGCTTCCACAGGCACCAACACAGTTTGCCTACGGATACTACCCATATGCACAAGTCACACCAATGATCACTCAGCATCAACCAGTAGGGGAAACAGGTCCGGCTGTGGTCGGAGTCATTGTCGCAGGTGCGGCAGGTGGAATGGGGTGGATGCGAATACGCAGGAAGAGAATGCTCTAGAGTAACTGCAGAAGCTTATTGCGTGCACTGCTGTCGCTCGGGGTAAGTTGTAGTAGTTCTTGGTACAAAGATCTAGCTTCTTCGGTTTTTCCTAAGTGAGCCTTTATCTGTGCAAGGTTAAACAGATTACGAGTAGATCTACGGATAGATAATGATTTAGAAAACAATAGTTCCGCTTGTTCATAATTTCCAGATTGAGCAGCGTATCCACCAATATTTGTGTACGCAACATGAGAAGGCTGACCTGTATCTATGACTCTTCGAAACAGGTTATCACTATTGTGCCAAAACGGAATTTGATTTACAGTAATTGTAATGAGGATGGCTACAGGAGCAATACCGATGTACCACGATGTTCTTTTTAGAAAATATCCACATGCTATAACAGGTCCAATAATTGCGAGGTATGCATAGCGATCTGATGTAAGATATATATCAGAAATTCCAAGCTCTCCACCTTTTTGCATATTAAGGAGAGAAGGTGCTACTAGTATTATAAACCACAATGCTGCAAATAGTATTGCCTTGTGCTTCTTTGCAAAATATACACTACCTATACAAATACAAAGAAGTACCATTGAAGCTACTAGCACCTGAGGATTAGAAAAGGTGACAGCACTGACAAACGGGTAGAATATAGAAAGCCCTATTGGTGCTAATGTGTGTTTTATAGTTAACAGCAGAGATACAGGAGATAATATGATTGCAGAAAGAGGATCTGAAATTTGCGCACTTTTTCCAAAAATTGCAATAAGCAAAAAGAGAGCTGCCAATACAAAATAAGGAATCTTCTCTTTAATACGATCTTGTGAGAGATTTTCTCCACCCAAATAATCAAAAAGAACCAGGCAGAATGGCAAGGGAAATATTGATACTTTCGAAAGTAAACCACAGGTAAACAGCACTAAGCTTAGAGTTTTTCGGCGACCTGTTTCTTTCCATTCAGTGTATGACCAGATACTTGCAAGAAAAAACATCGAAGAGAGTAAGTCCTTTCTGCCACTTATCCATGCTACAGACTCTACCTGTAGTGGGTGTAACGAGAAAAGAAGTGTGCAAATAGCAGCAGTATGTGCGGTAAAAAACTTTCTCAGTATCAAGAAGACAAATCCTGTAGAAAGTAAATGCAGTAAAAGGTTAATTATGTGATACAAGAGGGGATTGTCTCCTACAATAGACCATTCAACCTGGTGCGTAAGTAGAGTTAGAGGAATGTAGAGTTCGGGATCGTAGGTAGTAAAGGCTTCGGCAATGGTACTCAGCGACAATCCGTGGACAGTTGGGTTATCAAGAATAATAAGCTCGTCGTCAAAAGCAAGGAACTCACCGAACAGTGACTGGAAAAAGACTACAAGTGTTACAAATAATACTATGAATAGTGCACGAGGCTTTTGCATATCTCTAGTATAGGGGATTCTAGAATAGATGCTAAATCAGAGGCTCTTCAAACTTTTCTTCTACTGCTCGAATCTCTTTATCAGTAGGGACTTCCTTAGCAGCCTCATCCCATTTCTTAAGAATCTCTTCGACCTCTTTTTTTGGCTTACAGTATTTCTTTCGTGAGAGATCTTTGATCTCACTAGAGATGTCATTTATTACTGGTGGTACATCTATTGTTCTTCCAGAGAATGGTTCTCGAATCTCTCCATTTACTGACATTTTTATGTAAAACTCACGCACGCCAAGGTTGATGATATCGCGTTCCTTAAAAATTGGCTCAAACTCTTTTTCAAGTACAGCTGCATCGTCTGCTCCTACACGGAAAGAGATCATAGAACCAACGTTACCAAATACTGTCTGACGGATCTTGCTACTAAGTTGTCCCATGTACTGGTGAGCAATAGTCAGGTTTAAGTGATACTTACGTGCCTCACTCATGATTTCATAGAACGTGTCTGTCGCAAAGTTCTGGAACTCATCGACGTAGAAGTAGAAGTTTGTGCGATCTTCTTCTTTGATATTTGCACGAGCCATCGCCGCTTGGTAAATCTTGGTAATGATCATGGAACCAATAAGAGAACTGTTTTCTTCTCCAAGAAGGCCTTTCGATACTTTCATGAGAAGAATCTTTCTGTTATCCATGATGTCCTTAATATCAAACTGTGTGTCTGGTTGACCCACAACGTTGCGCACCATATTTGTTGCGACAAACTGACCTACTTTGTTGAGTAGTGGGGTAATAGCATCAGCATCGTACTTTTCGCTCCAGGCAGCAAACTCTGATACCCAGAAGCTTTTAACAACGTTATCGTTAATACGAGCAACGATCTTTTGACGGTAGTTTTTGTCGGTAAGCATTTTAAGGATTGAAAGCACCGTAGTGTTAGGGCTATCAAGTAACGCAAGTATTGTGTATCGCAGAACGTGTTCGAGGCGGTCACTCCAGTTTGTTCCAAAGAGTTTTTTAAAAATATCAATAATTCCAATCGTCAGCTGCATTTTGTAATCATCATCAACTTGCTCTAGAGGATTAAAGGCGATAGGAAAATCAGTATCACTCGGATCAAAGAGAATCACATCGTTCTTTCTTTCTTGTGGTATGTACTGAAGAACAGCATCGACTAAGTCTCCGTGAGGGTCCAGTACGGCAACACCTTCACCATTGATAATATCGTCGATAATGAGAAGTTCGAGGAGTTTACTTTTTCCAGAACCAGACTTACCAACAAGGTACAAGTGACGCCGGCGGTCTTCTCGGCTAATACCAAATGGAACATAGTTGTTGTGATAGTTGGTGATACCAAATCCTGAGACATTTTTTGCATCTGCGCGAGGCAAGTCCTGTGGTGGATCAGATTTACGCGCAAGAACATGTACGATGTGTGGAACTTGATCTGCATTTGGAAGGTGGTATAACGTTGCTGCTTCTTCTGCACTGAGAATAAATGACGTTCCGTGCTTACGAGATGCAAATTGTGTTGCAAAGGCAGAATTTGTAGAAATGCGAGATGCGGCAAATCCGTTAATGTCTGTATCGTTAAAGTGGTAGAAGCTATTAATAACGGCATTGATTTTTAGCTTTGCTTTTTCTTCTGTAGAACTAATGTACGCAAGACGGATACTTGTTCTAAATGGCTTACTCTTTTCTTTTTTAGCAGCAAGTTCAAATCGGGTAGTGTTGATACCCTTAAGACCTTCTTTACGTAGGCGGTCACGTATAGAGAAGAACTTCTTAATACGTACAAAGTAAAATCGCCAGTTACGCCGAAAGTGGTATGCACCGGTATCATCATGCGGCTCCATCACAATTTGCACCCAGACTTGCTCTCCAGTTTCGATTTTCGACACAACAGAGAAGAGTCTGGACATACTATCTTCATCAAATTGATCGTACGTACGAATGGGATACACGTCTTTCTCGCGAAGCTTGAGGTTTGTACCGGCAATTCCTTGAGTATTTGGATCAAACTTTGTTGTGTAATCCTTTGTATTGCGGATCTCTGCATCAGGGAATATCGAGTAAATAAGCCCCTCTATTGTTTCACTGTACTGAGCATCAACAACAATATAAAAATAGGTGTATTGCTCGTATCCAAAGTATTCAAAAGAAAAGCGAACTCCAGTTACCGTATTGCGTAGACTAATCAAAAGCTCCTGGAATTTTGACTCCATCTTGACCTTTTCAGGCGTTCCTTGAGGGATAATGATATTGAGGTATGATAGAGCCATTTAGAGCAAATTTTGCCAGAAAATGGGGGATTTGTAAATGCCTCTTTTATGAATTTACCAGAGAACCCATACTTGGGTACGTTTAATACACCTCATTTAAGTAACATTCCTCACAATAGACGGTTTCTGGTTTATCTGGAGAGTATGTCGTTTGAATGTCTTTTTGGCATTTGCCACATTGGCGACTGAAGAGTGTGCGAGGGTTCCTGAGTGCAAATCGATCCAAATCTCTTTGATGAGGAGATCTGCGTGGAATTGGTAGTCCGATCTGCCTGTAGAGCTTGAGCTCCAATGACTGTAACTTAAAAAGCTTTCCAGAAATCTCACAACGAATAGCCCAATTGAGGACATCATCAGGAACATCCTTTGATGAATCTGGTAGTTGATCTGCATGGATAGTCTTTGTAGTCATAGGCGGTGGTGGTTCGTAATCGTCCCATTGCCAACCACGTTCCAGTGTCTGCTCTTTGGTAAGAGGAAAATACATGAATGCCGTTGTTTTGTTGTATCCAACCCAAGAATTTTTTGTATCAATCATCTCACCCCACTCTCCAGTCGTTTTCATGTGCTCAATGATCTTTGGAACCAATTCTTCATATTCCTCCTTAGTGTATTGTTTATTTAAAATGCAGTATTGCTTGTTGTGCAAACCTGCACATCCAAAACAGTCTTTGCACCGTTCTAGGTACATACAGTAGAGTAGATCATTACTATTCAGGTGCCCTTCTACAGTAAATAGAAGGTGGTAACTATTTTCTCCAGTAATACAGCACTGGTAGCTTTCCTGAATGTTTGTACCGTACTGGTTCATGTCATGGCAATTGCGAGCGCCAAGAACAAGTTGGTAACAGTATTTTAAGTTTTCCCCATCTTCGATGTCGTAAGAGTTCATAACATTCTTGCAGTTTACTAAATGATCTCCACTGCACTTTTCTAAATTGTGTCCCTGAAATTCTTTATAGGTGTGGTTCTTCTCAAATTCATGTAATTCATTTTTGAATTGTTGATATTGAGCATAAGAAGTCAGATCAATCTTTAACATTTCATTTTCATATTCTTCTTTTGTACGTTGTTGATTTCGAATGCAGTACTGTTTCTCACGAAGGCCATAACTCAAGAAGCAATCTTGGCAACCAATACAATCTCTTAAAAAAGCACTACTTCGAGTATTAAGACAATCCTGACAACCAATTAATCCATAACATTTATGGATATCGACGCAGTCGTAACAGAGTTCACTGTGCAAATTGTAGAAACCATCGAAACAGGAAGTGTTTTTCTTAAAACCGTATCCGTAGAGACAGTCTTCACACAAATCTGCATGAGCTAATAAGTAACAGTTCTTTAAGGATCCGACCATATGTGTATAGTCAGAGTTGATCATTGTTTGTTGTTGGCTAACGCTCTGGTCTGGAGCAGCCATCTTTAGCGCGCTAAATTGAGGAAACATCGGCTTCGTAAAATTTGGATCTCTGCCAGTGGCAGTTTGATCCCACTTGTCGCTATGCCAACACTCTCTACAATAAATTGGTTTACTTGATTCAGGGGAAAACTGGTTGAGAACTGTCTTATTACAGAGATCACAAGTATCGAGAACAATGTGCTTCTCATTAACGAGGGCTATACGTGCTTGCTGTCTGCAATCCGGGCAGAGCTTTGGTACCGGAAGATTGTACTTCGTCTCTTTAAAAATAGGAGACATACGATCGTAAAACTCTAGATCTTCATCAGTTACCTCAAATGCCGTATTACACCAGTTATTTGTACACTTCTTTTGCATAGGATTTTAGTATACCTCATTTAAGTAACATTCCTCACAAAAAACTGTTTCTGGTCTTTCGGGGCTGTAGGAGGTTTGAATTGATTTTTGGCAGTTGGAGCACTTGCGATCAAAAATTTTAAATGGATTAGTAAAAGCAAACCTATCCTTATGGCGTTGGTCAGGATGCCTACGAGGAATAGGGAGTTTGTGAAACCTATAAAAATCGAGTTCTTGCTTAATTATCACAAAAGGTTTTTTGGTTATTTCACAACGAATAGCCCAGTTGCAAACATCATCAGGAATATCTGTATTGTCATCAGGAAGTTGTTCTGCATCAATTATTTTTTCTACAACAACAGGAGATTTATAGTCACTCCACTGCCATCCACGTTCGAGTACTTCTTCTTTTTTCAGTGGAAAGTAAACATCTGCTACGGATTCATTGTAACCAAATGCAGAGATCTTTGTCGGGAAAAATTCACCCCATTCTTCAGTGTCCTTCATATGTTCTACAATCTTTGCTACGAGTTTGTGATATTCTTCTGGTGTATATTGCTTGTTAAGAATGCAGTAGTTCTGGTGTATCATTCCAATACAACCAAATAAATTATTACAAGATCTTGTGCAAAATAGTGAGTAATACACATTATTACATCCTTCATATACATAGAGACAGCCAAGAATATTTCGCGTGCGCTCACCTATACAGCAAGAGTCATAACACAGTTCCATGCCTCCGCCCCATATATGTACATCCATGTTATCCTTGCCTCCCATAAGGCAGTTTGTGCAATATCGAGAGTCTTGCATATCATTACAATCAAAGCAGTATGCAGAATCTTTGGATCGATTTAAGTTATCACCCTTACTGTCAATATTTTGAACACATCGAGACTTCTTAACAGGGTGGTTTAAGAAAAATCTTTTAGACTGGTTTTTATACTTTGTAATCTCTGCATGTGAACTTGTAGTAAAGTTTTGTATGAATTTGTCATACTCCTCACGAGTTTTTTGTTCATTAAAAATACAGTATTGCTTTTGGTGAAGATTGGCACAACCGAAGCAATCCTTACATCCGATACAGTCTCGAAGGAAGTACGAATCTCGGCAGTTGTGACAAAATTGCGAATAAAAAACATGATAGCAGGAGTAACAATGTGTGCACTCATAGCATAGTTCGCAGTGTTCTATGTGTAGAAAATCTGTGCAATTTTTATTATATATAAATGTTTGCCCATAGTAACAATCTTCTGCCTCTTCACCATCAAATATCATATAACAGTTTTTCATCTTGTAGGCATCATTTGCGTACTCTGTATTCTGGTTGTATGTCATGAGAGAAAGTGACGGTAGTGGAGTGCATTTACGCAGCTCTTCCCATTGTTCAAAAAATGGTCTTGTAAAATCAAAATCTCTTCCAAAATCTAACGGACTCCAGTTATCGCTAAACCACTCATCCTTCTCGTAAATATTCATCTTCTTATCTGGAGAATACATTGAGATAATATTCTTTCCAGTTTTGCTGCACTCTCGCTTATAGAGGTTTCGTGTATTGTAGAAAGCAAGCCTCCTTTGCAGTCTACAATTAAAACACATCGTAGGTTCTGGTATTGGAAAATCCTTACCATCAAAGACAGGCGTCATCTTATTGAGTAAATTTCGATCTGAATCGGAGAACTCAAACCCTGCCGAACACTGAGCACACTGTTTTTGCATATGAGGCTAGTATACGCGATCAATATCGCGTATCTCGATTAGAAGACAAAGTATTTGCTGGTGTTGATACGTAAGTAATCATTAGATAAGAGATTCTTGATAACACGGTTCACAATAAATCTTCTCCGGTCGATCTGGTGCATAGCTTGTTTCTATAGCAACATTGCATTTATCACACGTGCGATCATACAGAACACGAGGGTTTCGCATCTTGAGGTGATGTTTATATCTCTGGAAGAAGCTGATACGTGGTAGAGGAATGTGTAGCTGCTTATAGAAGGCTAGCTCCTGAGGAATAATCTTGTACTGCTTAGCGGTTTCTTCACAGGTAAGAATCTGTGAGCAGATATCTTCTGAAACATCTACGATTGAATCTGGAAGCTTTACTTTAGGACCCATGTACTGGTCTTTCTTCTCTACTTCATCGATCCAATTCCAACTCTTTCCGAGTACACCTTCTTTTGTCATTGGGTAGTAATCCTGTGCCAGAGTTTCATTGTATCCGTATGTAGAGACTTCTACGGGGAAGAATTCCCCCCATTCACCATGTTTTATCATATGTTCTATAATCTTCGGCACAAGTTCATTGTATTGTTCTTCTGTATATTGCTTATTAAGGATGCAGTACTGCTTACGTTGTACCCCTATACATCCGAAGCAATTTTTAGAGTGATTACTTAAGCTGCAATAGATCATGTCATTCATCTGTGCGAGTGTGTGATTCGAGAATAGACATCGAGAAATGTCATACCCAGCAACACTACATTCATACAACAGCTCTCCTTCACCACACTCATGAATGTCCATGCAATTTTTAAGTGGCATAAATCCCTGAGTTACATATCTGCAATCCCAAAGATCTTCAGAGTCAAAACACTTGTAGGCATTTTTACATTGTACAAGGTAGTCACCAGAGACATCTTCGTTCTGTACACCGTGTAGATATTTTTGAGGGTGTTCTAGTTTCAGATTTTCAAAACGCTCTTTTGCAGATTGCAATGTAGAGTGGCTCCCTAGCATTAAACGAAACTTTGCAAATTCTTCTTTGGAAACAGGTTTGTTTTCTACATAGTATTCTTTGTTTTTTACATTACTGCACATCAAGCAGTTTTTGCATCCAGTACAATTTTTAAGAAACATGGAGTCTGCACAGTTATCACATTCTTGGAGGTATGCAGAGCTGTAACATTTTACAGAGTCGATACATTCGTAACACAGCTCAGACTTTCTGGTTCTAAAACAATCAACACAATTTACACAGTGATTAAGGCTATAACTAAAGTAGCAATCACGGTTTTCATCACTATCAAAAATCATGTAGCAGTCTTTATTTTTTCCAGCGTGATTCGTGTATTCGCAGTTCTCATCAAACTCGTATCCTGTAAATACATTTGGACGAGGTACTTTTTGGATAAGCTCAAACCATTGATCAAAAAAAGGTCGAGTAAAATCAAATGGTTGTCCATAGTCGAGCGCACTCCACTTATCACTATACCAATCCTCCTGCCTATATACTTTATAGGGAGACCCAGGTCTGATATTTGAAATGACGCTTGCTCCTGTTAGGTCACACTTTCTCTCGTAGAGATTTAATTGGTTTACGTGTGCCATGCGACGTTGTGCTCTGCAGTTGGGGCACTGCTTCGGTGGCGGAAGGGGAATCTTCTTCCCTCCAATAATAGGCGAGAGATCATCAAGCATTTTACTGTCCTCATCGAGGATCTCAAATTCTGCCGAACATTGGTTGCAAGTAGTTTTCATGTCACTACAATCTCATAATTAGTAAGGTTTGTCCAACAACATTCACAATATTGCCATAAATAGCTAATTTAGAATATTATAGTGTAACAGATTCTGTAGAAATATTTCTACAACAGTGGTATACTAGTAGGGTAAACTTCCCTCAATGACGCACACCCCATGAAGACAGAATTGCTAAAACTTGGCCTAACAGAAGATGAAGTTATCGTGTATCTTGCCTGTTTGGAGTTAAGCGGTGCACCCGTTTCGGTGATAGCTCGCAAGGCAGGAGTGCAACGTGTTGGTTGTTACCACACTATAGAGAAGCTCTTAAAAAAGAAGTTGCTCAGTCAGTACAACAAAAATGGCGTAAAGTGCTTTGCGCCAGAGGCGCCAGAGAAACTTGAGGAGTTAGCTTTAGAACGCGTTGGGATAGCCAAGTCGATCTTGCCTCAACTTAAAAGCCTCGCATCAACTTCCGGATTTCGGCCACGAATAAGATTTTACGAAGGGATGGATGGTGTCGAGCGAGTCTTTAACGAGTCACTGAACGCAGAAGGTGAAATACTTGGGTACACAAACCTCAAGCAGGTTATAGACGAGATCCCAGTATTCTTTAAAGACTACACCAGCAAGCGTCTCAAGAAAGGAATCAAGTCGAGGTATCTTTCACCAAACACTGTAGAGAGCGTTCACGCCGTAGATCAATTCCTGCCAAAGGAATTTGATGCAAACTTGATCGAAATACTACTCGTAAATAAAGAGCAGTTCCCTTTTGAGAATGATATATTGATATTTGGAGACTCTGTTGGGATCGTCTCACTAAATCCTGATGAACGCCTCGGACTTATTGTCGAAAGTCCGACACTTTCAAAGACCATGAAGGCAATATTTGACCTTGCATGGCTTGGAGCTACAGCGTTTGTGGCGAAGTAGATTACACTTTTGTTAATCGAAGCGAGCTTG
>JAQCIJ010000010.1 GCA_027592135.1 bacterium
TCCTATACTTTCACAAGTTGTCCTACCTCTAAAACAACATACGACCATCGATACGTTACATGATCAACTCGCTTCAGCTGGTGCAGCTTTACTTATCGATACCCTCAGCAAACCACTCGTAGAGAACGAGCAAGAAGAAGAGGCAATGTCCATGTGCCATAAACTGAATCGAAAAATGGGTAACGTAGATGTGGCAACAATGAATGCAGAAGAAATAGATCGGCATGTTCGCGCTCTTGTTCCATGGCCTGGTGTGCGTGTGTATCTTGCAGGCCAAGAAGTAAAACTTCTCACCGTATCTCTGATTCCCACAGAAGACTCTATTCCTCTGCAATGTAAAGACACTGAGTTGCACATAGTGACACTGCAACCACCGGGGAAAAAGCCAATGACAGGACTCGCATGGCATAGAGGGCATGCATAAAGGTATACTATGTGTACCCCCTTACCATGTTGCAAAAAACCCTCATCCTACTATTGCTCTTTGCTATGCCAATAACTGGTCTTGCTCAGGTAGATAATTCTGATGTAGATGGAGACGGTTTATTAAACACGGAAGAAGATAAAAATAAAGATGGCATCGTAAACTCTGGAGAAACAGACCCATTTAATGCCGATACTGATGGGGGTGGAGAGGCAGATGGGTCGGAAGTTTCCGCTGGAAGAAATCCCTTCAATCGCAGTGATGATATGACATATGATCTTGATAACGATGGCTTAACCAATGTCCAAGAAGATACAATTGGAACAGATAGAGCAAACCCTGATACAGATTCTGATGATATCAATGATAAAGACGACCCCTTCCCCCTCGATAAATCCTATCGCCAAGATAGTGACAACGATGGACTGCCTGATGCATATGAAATAGAGCAAAACATGCAGAGAGATATTCGCTCTGATGCGAATGAAGACAGTGACGAAGATGGCCTTACGAACCTACAAGAGTTTATCGAAGGTACTGATATGCATGACGCAGATACCGATCAAGATGGCATTCTTGATGGCGAAGAGGTAGAAAACGGAGATGACCCTCTCGAGAACCCGTGTCTCTTTTATGCAGGACCAACAGAAGTATTGCACGACCTCGAAGATCACTGGAGCAAGCCGTATGTAAATGCTCTTCAACAAACAAAAGTCGGTGAAGAAGGTCCACGCATCATTTCTGGGTACTGGACAGACCAAGGAGCAATGTTCCAGCCAAATAGAGAGATCAGCCGATACGAACTTCTGAAGATTATCTTACTTGGTAGCTGTATTACTCCCAACGATAGTGTAGATGTGGGAGAATTCAGCTTCCCAGATATACGAAGAGAACCACGACCAAGAGAGACTGAAGACACTACCCTCAAGCGTCGTATTATTTACAAAGCATATGACATGGGTATTGTTGATGGATACGACGATGGTACGTTTAAACCTGATGCTCCAATTAACAGAGCAGAAGCTCTGAAGATGCTATTTGTCGCAAGCAAACTAAAACCATTCGATGAATCCGACTTCTCTGGGCGATTTTCCGATGTGCGCAAAGGTGATTGGTTTGAGCCACACGTAAGTAATGCGCTTAGCTATGAGTTTGTCGAAGGATACGAGGACCGAACATTTAGACCGGGGCAGTCTATTACACGAGCAGAAGCCTCGAAGATTGTTCTCTTTATGATGATAAGTAATCCCCATGTAAATGGATATGTGATTCCGGTTGATGATGTGGAAGGGTTATAGAAACCCTCCCAACATTTCCAACCCCCAAACCTTTAAACGTACTGCCTCATCTCCTCTAGCGCCTTAATAAATGGCTCGAGGTCTTCGGAGTCGAACATAATAGTCGTCTTTTGACCATTACGAGACTTCTCGGAAACCTTAAAAAACTTTCCGTTAGTGCTCTCTTTGAGGTCGATGTAAAAGGTTCGCTGACGAGCGTGAATAGCAATAGAGTGCAGCTCGTCTGCGAACTTTCCTCCACTACCACCTCCAGATGACTGGCGTGGGGTAGGAGCTGCAGGAGCTGAGTCTTCTGTAATAACTGGAGCATCATCATCTCCTCCGATGGATCCACCACTTGCAAGATCGGACATTGGATCAAACATAATAAAGATTGAAAAGAAATAAATCGCCCCTCGCCACTGCTTTCGGTCGCTTAACTCTAAGACATTCCCGCGTCGTTACGAAAGAGGCGCAAAAAGAATACTCGGCTCCCCTACTGATTTCCAGTCTTTTCCACAACTTCCCCATTTAGTGAGATCACGTTCATTATTTTTTAGAACAAATTTTGTATTCAGCATATCCTCTGCATATGGCACATTCAGCTGCTTACTTATGCGATAAGCAGTATCTGGCATAAAAGGAAGAAGCATCAATGAAATATGTCGTAGCCGTTCTGCAATACCGCAAAGGACATGCATCTTCTCATCGCCCTTTAATGTCCACGGCTTTTTGTTCTCCATTTCAACATTGCCGGAAGCCGCCCATGCCACTGCTTCAGCAAGGGCTTTCGACAGTTCAAATGCATCCATATACTTTTTATATTTCATCCATGAATCTGAAACAGTCTCTAGCCATTCACCTTCACCTACAGGAACATTAATGGAACCACCCTCTTTTTTTAATAAGGTAAGCATGCGGTTGAGAAGATTCCCAATCTTATTACTAAGCACTCCGATGTATAATTCCTCAAATCTTTCCCACGAGAAGTCACCGTCGCGGCCTACAGGAATCTCGTGACTCAAATAAAATCTGATCGGGTCTGGGTTACCATTAAACTTTGCAAGTACATCATCTGGAACCACAACATTGCCCGTTGACTTGCTCATCTTCTCTCCTTCGCTTGTCAAAAATCCATGGATCAGTAATTGATCAGGAGTTTTTATTGACGCAGCCTTAAGCATACTTGGCCAGATGAGTGCATGAAAACGTGCGATGTCTTTTCCGATAATGTGCGTCACCGTTGCGTCATCCCAAAACGTTGTATCTTCTGCATCAGTAAAATACCGAAGTCCAGAGATATAGTTTGTCAGTGCATCACACCAAACATACATAGTCTGGTCTTCATCATCAGGAACAGGAACACCCCAACTAAGAGTTGTTTTAGGACGAGAGAACGAAACATCTTCGAGACCTTGATCGATAAGTGTCAATGTTTCGTTGGCACGGCTAGCAGGAATTATACGGTAACTCTCTCCATCCCATGTATCTGTCAGCAGATTTTTTAGATTATCGGTATCCCGACTCATTAAGAAAAAGTAGTTCTCTTCTGTTACCTCCTCTGGAGCCTTTTTATGATTGGGACAAAGACCTGCCTCATCCAAATCACGCTGTGTCATAAAGCGTTCACACCCACTGCAATAGAGTCCTGTGTACCTTCGCTTCTCCAGCATTCCAGCCGCCTCCAATCGCTTCCAGAGCTCTTGGACTGTTGGCCAGTGCTCGTGCTGGTCTGATGTACGAATGAAATGATCATGACTAATATTCAGACGTATGTAGAGATCTTCGAATAGTACGACATTGCGGTCAACCAACTCTTTCGGGCTGATACCCTCCTCTTCTGCTGCACGCTGAATCTTGGTACCGTGCTCGTCTGTACCTATCTGAAATCGAACAGTATCGCCGCGTAAGCGCCTCCAACGAGCTACAACATCTGCAAGGACCTTCTCGAGTACATGACCCATGTGAGGAGCTGCATTCGGATAATCGATAGCCGTAGTAATGTACTGACGAGACATATTTTTAGCATAGCTAAAAAAGAACAAAGAGAAGAGCGAAAAGAGAAGAATTCGCTTCATCTGTCATATCTCTACTCTCTACTCTCTACTCTATTTACGCACACAAACCAGAACCCGCCGTAGCGAGTTCTACTACTTTACAAACCCAGTTCACGATAGCGACACCAGTTACAGCGAGGATGATTCCTACTACTGCACCAATGATAATCTTCTTCGCTTCCTCTTTTCCTTGATCATCTCCAAAGGAAGAGATCATCTTGATAGATGCCCATAAGATAGCAATCACAGCGATTGCTCCAACAACTGGAATAACAATGACATTCGCCGTTCGTACAGCAATGTGAATAATAAATCCTTGTCCATCTCCGCAGTATGTTCCAAGCGCACTACAGTAATACCCAAAATAGGGAGAAGCATATGCCGTCTCGATAATGCCGAGGAATGTAAGAAGAGAGAGCATGATTTAAAATCCAAGTTGAGCAGTAGCACGAACGAGTGCGTAGGAAAGATTAATGGCAATCGCACCAGCAATGGTCCATGTGAAAGCCTTCTTTACTGTATCCAACTCGCTCTGCTGACCTCGGGAAAATACCATCTTAAACCCATAGAAAAGCATCATTAATGCGAACACTACGTTAAAGACATACAACATAGAACCAACGGCTACCTGCATAATACTAAGGTGTGGTACTTGATAATCGATCGTTCCTGCACGAGCCACTGCAAACGAAATGATCGCCTGAGAAGAAAGGGCGATAGCCCACCCGATAAGTGCAAAAATAATTGCCTTCTTGCCTTTACCCGACTGAGTTTCATTTCCAAAGTTTGTCACAAGAAGTGCACCACCAATAACAACAAACAGCACAGAAAGTCCGGATGCAATTTCTAGTAATGCAGCAGCTGCAATAACCGTAAACCGCGGCAGAGGGTTTGCACCAATTCCGCAATTAGAAACATAAAAACAAGGGTCTCCTATAGCGTACGCCATTGGTATTAAAAAATTCCACATAGATTTACGTGAAGAACAAACTGTTAAGAGTGCGCAAGAAGAATCCTGCAAAGTTGACAATGATCAATCCGATTAACGCCCACGTAATCATAGATTTTCCTGTTCCTCGCATTCCCCCATTAGAACCAGACAACATCACGAAATAACTTCCGATCAAAATCCAAAGAACAGCAAAACCAACCGAAATAGTAATAAGTAAATCTGCAGCATCGTTAAAGTAATCGATAAACGAATCTGCTCCTGGCCTTACCAGGATCGTATTTCTACTACCAAGTGGCTGAATAAGCGGTACACATGCACGATTCGAAGGGTTTGACACTGAACAAGTTCCTGGATTAGGAAAAGCACTACGCCTTGGAGGAGAACCTCCTCCTCCGCCTCCTGTGCTTACGGCACCCACTCCACCGCCTCCAAGAAGTCCGCTTCCACCAATCACTCCGCCAAATGTTCCACCACCAAATGTTCCGCCTGCACCTGGGCTACCAATTGGTCCGCCTGCACCTGGAGACCCTGGAGACCCTGGGCTAGGATCTACAGATGAAAAAGAGAACGATATTGAAGCGAAAGAAAAGCTAAAAGAAGAAAATGATACCTGAGAAAAAGAAGCAGAACTCTGTGGTTCTTGAGAAAACGAGAATGAGCTAAATGAGCTCGGAGGAGCAATAGAACTGAATCTCACTGTAGAAACACCTGTTGAACTAAAAGTGACAGAAGAAATCTGCACAGAAGAAAATGAGAGTGAAGGAAACGACCGTGAAGGAAAGACCACTGCAACAATGTCTCGCTCTCCTTCTGCAAAAGCTGGCACACCTGCTCCACCAAAATGAACAAATATCCCCGCAAGCGCGAGAGAGATAACCGCAATCTGTACTGTATGTTTTTGTGAAGACATCACATGATTATAGCAGAAATTTGCTATGTAATCGACTCTTAAAGCTGGAATTGTTAAGACTAGTTAGCAAAATTATAATATTACAAAACATTATAGATTTTTTACAATGCCTAGTAGGATTTGTAAGTATAAATGGAGCGGATGACGAGATTCGAACTCGCGACCTTCTCCATGGCAAGGAGACGCTCTAGCCAACTGAGCTACATCCGCGTGTGACGAAAATCCTAATCATATTCGCCTCTTTGTGCAATCTATAATCCGTAAAACTTCACCGTGTTCTCCGTGGTAATACGACTCACCTCCTCGAGAGATATGTCTTTGATATCAGCGATCAGCTTTGCAACCTCTACGACATATGCAGGCTCACAACGTTTCCCTCTGCATCCTTCTGGTGCCAAGTACGGTGCATCCGTCTCAATCATCATCTGCTCTAGTGGACACTCCAAAATGGTATTTCTGATCTCATCTGATTTTGGATACGTAGCAATACCTGTAAATCCAAAGAGGTATCCTCTATCAATAAGTTCTCTACAATCCTCCCACTTCTCTGTATTACAATGTAAGACTAGTCTCTTCGGCTCAAGCTCTCTGATGATATCCAAATAATCTGCAAGAGAGTCTCGGTTATGCGTAACCACGGGAAGATCTAACTCTTTGGCAAGAGATAGCTGATCGCGAAATGCTCTGATCTGATCCTCTTTTGGGCTGTTCATGTAATGATAATCCAAACCGATTTCACCCACTGCCACCATCTTCGGGTGCTTGGCAGCTTCTGCAATAGTCAATTGACCATTGACCATTGACCATTGACTTGCACCATGCGGATGTACTCCTATTGTACAAAATATTTGTTCATATTTAGCAGCTAGCGCAAGACACCTCTCCCCTTCTTCGAGCGTATCGGCAATAGCAATATATCGATCCACTCCAACGGCAGATGCACGTGCAAGTACCTCAGGAAGATCTGAAGCAAACTTCGGGTCCGCCAAGTGGCAGTGACTATCAATCATGTATACACACTACCTATATAAAACTCACCCTGATAGGGTGCTGGTAAGTCATGAGTAAAGAGTAAGAAAACAAGAGTTCACGCATTTCCATTTTCCACTTTCTGTCCCTACAATAATCGAGCATATGGCAGCTCTGCTTATCACCCTCCGCGAAACTCTCGAGGCATCTCTGATTGTCGGCATCATGCTGGCGTTCTTGAGTAGAACACAGAATAGAGATCGCAATCCTATTATCTGGGCAGGAGTTGCAGCTGGAGTACTAACGTCAGTAATAACTGGGTTCATCCTCTTGCAATTTACTGGAGGTTTCGAAGGACACGCAGAACAAATCTACGAAGGAGTTACGATGCTGGTAGCTGCCGCCCTTATTACATGGATGGTCGTATGGCTAGCATCCCATAGTAAGTATATGAAAGAAGGGATAGAGCAGAAGATGCAGTTACATCTCGAAAAAGGCGCACTCATCAGCCTGTTCCTCTTGGTCTACACATCAATATTACGCGAAGGAATAGAGACAGTGATCTTCTTGCAAGCAGCCTTTATGCAATCGCAAGATACATCGACACACCTCGGAGCAATTGCAGGAATGGTACTTGCTGTCAGTGCTGCGTGGCTACTGTTTAGAGGAATGATGACATGGTTCTCCTTAAGTCGATTCTTTCAATGTACCGGAATACTTCTGATGTTCTTTGCAGCAGGTCTAGTAGCGCACGGAGTACACGAACTCCAAGAAGCAGGCCTAGTCCCTATCCTCGTCGAGCATGTTTGGAATACGAATCACATCATCAACGAAAAGGGTGCAATAGGTGGACTGCTTAAAGGCGTATTTGGCTACAACGGTAACCCTAGTTTGATAGAAGTATTCAGTTACATCGTGTATCTCTGTGGAGTTGGTATGCTGTGGCGTAAGATGCGCATCGTGTAAACGCCACCTACTGACCAATACCAAAAAGGTTAAGTATGGCGGCAAACCTACTACGTGCTTTAGAAACATCTCCTGCATCAAGTGTGACTGTTGCGTCTACAGGTGTGTCAGGTACCTCTGCATTCAAAGCAGCAACTGCAGCCAGAAATTCTGGAGAATCTATATTTGCATTTTCAACGCGATCAGTTCCCGCCTTGCGTACATTCTCTAATTCAGCTTGAAGATACGCTGTATCCCAAAAGGGCATACCTGCCCCTCGTTGCATCATTAGAGAAAGGTTATCTGCTGCATACGGACCGCTTCCAAATTCTAATGTATTCGAATTTGATGTTCTTCGATCACGATCAATTTCTCTGTCAGAGCCATCTACCCGTACAGCAGATGCAGCCGTCAATTCTAGATCCTCTGCCAGAGGTCGAAGTTCTTCCTTCTGTTTCTCTCTCGCTCTAGCCATAAGAGCTTTTTGCGCATCGTGGAATCGCTGAACTAAACAAAGAGAAGTATTTACTTCTGCAATGCCACTTTTTAAGGTCTGAATTGCGCGAACTTCATTCGATGGATTTGCCACAAGTACCCAACCTTGTATTGAGCCATCCCCGTCATTTTCAGCAAATGCCCCTAGGGAATCAATGATTCCAGATACGTTTGCAGAATCTGCTGCTTTACCAATCTCTTCAATGCTTCCACCTTCTGCTGCAAGAAGTTTTCTCTGTAGGTTATCATCACTCAGTGGACCAGTAACAGTCTTTGAGACATCAGACAGATTCAATTCCTGATCAAGGGTTTGTAATCTACTCTTCGCTCGTTCTAGTTGTATTGTTGCACCTTCGTACAGCCCAGGTAATTCATCAACGGAAACTTCTGTCATTTCACCTGTAGGGTCCTCAAATAACACTTTTTCACCAGCAAGAATATTCTCGTATGAAGTAAGTGTGGCTTTTCGATACAGTGGATCATTAAGCCTGTTGTTTACAGCAGCTCCCTGAAGTGCCCAGTTCTTTACAACAGTATTGCCATCTGCAAGATAGGAGGCAATATCTGGATGTAGATCTGGTGTGTTTAATTGTTTTTCCGACATATGAAATTGGGAAATGTAACAATATTGTACCATATTTATAGTATTTATACAAATAACCTTTTATGGCGTATAGTACCGTACGAGGCAATCAAAATGGGTTTTTACATCAATGCACTTAACCCCAAAGCAACACTCGCATTCGTGAGTTTATTCTCTGCGTTCATCACACCCGAGACACCAGATAGGATTCAGTATGCATTTGCCGTGTTCGTTGTTGTGTCTTCGGTGATGTGGTTCTCACTCGTCGCGTCGATCTTTACGATCCAAAAAGTTCAAGCTGCATTTAACAAAGCAAAAAGCAGAGTCGATAGAACCATCGGTATCCTGCTTGTATCGCTCGGGCTTAAAGTTGTGGATGTGTAGAACCATCTCGGCGGCGTAGCCGGAGACGAAGACGGTTGGTGGGTCGGGTGGGGATCGAACCCACGGCCAAGAGATTAAAAGTCTCCTGCTCTACCACTGAGCTACCGACCCATGATGTGAAAGATATACTGTAGCTAGACTGAAACCAAATCCTGCGAAGTGGTCCACTGCTTGCCCACCATAGCTCGTAGCGTTAGCGGAGAGCGAAGGTGGGAGCTACCGACCCAGAATTCAACTGAGCGTATTGTACGCAATTTACAGCAAAGTGAAACAGAAATCGCTATCCTTTGTGTATGAAAGTAGCAATTGTCCATGAACTCCTCACCATGCGAGGTGGTGCCGAACGGGTGCTACGGATCCTTGCTGAGATGTATCCAGAGGCTCCTATTTACACTTTGCTCTACAACGAGAAGAAGCTGGGAGAGTGGTTTCCACGAGAAAGAGTACGAAAACCGAAGCTCCCTAACTACTATCTACTAATCCCCAGCCCCTACCGTTTCAATCATCATCTCTACCTCAAACACTTCCCAAAAATGGTCGAGTCGATGGATTTCTCAGAATATGATCTCGTGATCTCAACCTCTTCCGCGTTCGCGCACGGCATTATTACCAATGGCAAACCAAAACATCTTTCGTATGTGCATGCTCCTGCCAGATACCTCTGGGATAGAACCCACGATGTCACCGAGAAAGCATCAAAAGGAATACTTGGGTCTCTTAAGAAGAAATACCTCCAACGAACATTCCATCCCTTACGTACTTGGGATGCAGAAGCTTCGGCACGAGCTGACAAAATTATTGCAGCATCCAATGATGTAAAGCGGCGTATAGAGTTGTATTGGAGAAAACCCAGCGACGTGATCTATCCACCAATCGATGACTTCTGGATGAGAGAACGTGATGAAAAAAGAATGAAGAGTGAAGAGAGGTACTTCTTGATTGTCTCAACACTCGTTTCCTATAAAAATATTGAACTTGCTATTGAAGCGTGTAAGACACTCAACCTCCCTCTGAAGATTGTTGGTGAAGGTCCATACAAAAAGCAACTGCAACGCATCACGCATCACGCATCACGCATCACCTTCTTAGGATATCAACCAAAGAAACAGCTCAAAGAACTGTATGCAGATGCAACTGCAGTGATCTTTCCCGGTAAAGAAGACTTCGGTCTTGTGCCACTCGAAGCTGCTGCTTGCGGCACTCCTGTCATCGCCTACCGAGGAGGTGGAGCACTCGAAACGATTATCGAAGGCAAGACGGGAACATTTTTTACAGAGCAAACCACGCAATCATTAATTGATACTCTGGAAAAGTTTGATCAAAATTTGTATTCAGAGAATGACTGTAAAGCAAGAGCAAAGGAGTTCTCTCAGGAGAGGTTTGAAAAGCAGATTCGGGAGGTAGTTGCTGGTCTGTAGCAGACCTCACTCCAAATACTGAACCATGATTTTCATGATGAAAGGATGAGGTCAATCAAAAGCTCCTTTCCATTTGATATTTCTTCGCACGAGTCCAGTCTGCCTTGATTTTTTTGGTTCGTTTTTGCATCAAGGCAAAAATGAACAAATAAAAAAACTACGCCCTCGCCACTACCGCTCCGCCAACAACTATCAACAGAGATCCAATAAGCAACTGTGGAACTTTTACCGTTTGCCATTCAGAAAATAACCACAGCCCCAAAGCAACAGTCACTAACGTATTCATATTAAACACCGGAGTGATAATACTGATAGACGCATCGTAGTTTTGCAAAGCTAGAAGAATACCAGAAACGCCGGCAGCCCATAGCGCACCTGCGGTGAATGCATACCCTCCAGAGGTAAGTGAGACCTTCGTATCTTTCATGATCATCAGCATGATGATACCAATGACTACTGTGCCAACACCTGTACATATCACATAGAGCGGAATAGAAATCCCCTTCTCTGTACTCGCTTTTACTAACGTATTCGTTAATCCAAAAATAAGTCCTGGCAGTATTCCTCCGATGATTATTCCGTATGTTTGTGGACTCATGACGGAGAGTCTACTGGAAGAGTTTGCGCTGCGCATCTGCATTGAGCGTTATTCCTAAGAGTTTGTACCCAAGCTCTGTCACTGTTCTCCCCTTGGCAGTTCTCTGCAAGTATCCGCACTGCATCAAGTACGGTTCATACACATCTTCTAATGTATCTGCTTCTTCTGCAGTAGCAGCGGCAAGTGTCGAAAGTCCTACAGGACCTCCAGCAAACTTTTCGATAATCGTCCTGAGTATTTCTCTATCTGTATGGTCGAGACCTTTATTATCTATTCCCAATTTTCCGAGTGTAGTTTCTACGCGATGTTTACTGACCGTTGTCTCGTCACGTACTTGAGCAAAGTCTCGAATAGACCGCACAAGCCGATTGGCAATACGTGGAGTAGAGCGACAACTCTTTGCCAATAAGTATGCAGCCCCCTCTTCGAGTGGCACTTCTAATATTCCTGCAGTACGCTCTACAATCTGTTCCATCTCGATATCATTATAAAAATTGAGTTTAAAGTTATGCGTAAACCGATCTCGCAGTGGTGCACTGATTGTTCCAATTTTTGTTGTTGCCCCTACCAATGTGAAGGGCTTTAAGTCCAGACGCATAGAACGAGCTGCGGGGCCTTTTCCAATAACAAGATCTAACGCGAAGTCTTCCATCGCGCTGTACAGCACTTCTTCTATCGCAGGTCGCATACGGTGAATCTCATCGATAAATAACACGTCTCCCTCTTCGAGATTACTCAGAATTGAGGCGAGATCACCAGGTTTTTCGATAGCAGGACCTGATGTGCCGCGCATCTGTGAACCCATTTCTCGTGCAATAATATTGGCTAGTGTTGTTTTTCCAAGACCAGGAGGTCCATGCAAAACCGCATGACCCAATGGCTCTCCTCGTTTTTTTGCCGCTTCAATGTGTACAATAAGATGCTCTTTTATCGCACTTTGACCAATATACTCACAAAGTTTTTTTGGACGCAATGTTACTTCGAATACCTCTGTCTCACTTGGTGCTTGTGTTGGTTGAACCGCCGATTCTTTTCTTTTTTGTCGCTTGATTACCATGGGAGGTGGATAATACCAGAGAACGCTGTACAATCATATCCAATGAATGAAAAGATGAAAGTAACAACGGGCCTTCTTACAATGATGCTTCTGCTCTCCATAACAGACATCGCATTACTCGAAGGATTACCGAATGCAGAAGTGGCAGAAGGTATAGAGGGTACAGAAGGTGCAGAGGTAGAGAGCGGAGATACTTCCCCGCAACCAGAGGTGCCAACAACGCCAACGCCTGCAAATGGTGTACGAAAAGCTACGGGTCCTGATGTGCTTGAAACTCTCGTCAGTAATCAGATGACCTTTAGTGATACACGAGAAAAATTCGTTCTCGCAAAAGTTATCGAAACCGGCCGCGATACACTCACCACAAAAGCAATCTTAATTGATGGGGATAGAGCAGGTGCAATCGGATGGATAGACTCCCCAAATGTCAAAAAACACTATTTAGTCCTTAAAGAGGCCCTACATTCTGCATTTACCCCAGAGGTCAAAGATCTACTCGATGAGACGCAGAGGCGAGAAAATCACCCTACCAGAAACCTCCTAACCTTCTTTGATTCAGGAATTCTGCCAGAAAGAGTGGTTTTCGTCCGAGTACGTGAAAGACTGTACGAAATCCACATTGCAGAGGGCTCCTCTAATGCAATATTTAATCTAATAGAGGATTTGACGAACTAAAGGAAATCGAAGTAATCAACGATTACAAGGAAATCAAAGATCCTCGTTTTCCTCGATTTCTTTGATTTCCTCGATTTCTTCCCAGTATTCGTTTGACCTACATGAACCCATTACGTAGAGTATCGCAGCTATGGCAAAAAAAGTTACCAAAGTAATAAAGGCTCAAGCACGTGGAGGACAGGCAAACCCTGCGCCGCCACTCGGTCCTGTTCTCGGACAGGCTGGTGTTGATATTAATGCCTTCTGCACGCAGTTCAACGAGCGTACAGCAGACAAGCAAGGACAACTTATTCCTATTGTCATTAAAGTATACGAAGATCGAAGTTTTGTATTTGAGCTTAAGCAGCCACCAGCAGCTTCGATGATTATCGAAAAAGCAAAACTAAAGAAAGGAAGTGGAGAACCTAACAAAAATAAGGTTGGAAAACTTACACGATCTCAACTCAAAGAAATCGCTGAAGCAAAGATGCCAGACCTTAACGCAATCGACATTGAGGGTGCTATGGAGATTATTGCAGGGACTGCAAGAAGCATGGGTGTAACCATTGAATAATTTGTACTGCAGCATCTCTTGCAAAAAGTGCAATATCTTTAATGTGCATGTTTTCAGTTATAAACGTAACCTATATGCACCTTTCCTTACTTTAATTATGGTTGAAAACCCTCTCTCAACAATTTTTGGATTCATTGGATCCTTTTATGGTCTTGTACTTCCACTCCTGACCATCTTCTTTCTAACAGTACTATTCCTTGCAAGCTTAAGCGTTCCAGGATCAAAACCTCGTCGCGTTGGAGATGCAATCTACTGCTATCTTATGCACGGAGTATCTGTTCTACTGATGACCGTCGGTGCATTGCCAACTGTCTTCTCTGTCTTTGCAGGCGTTGCCTATACAGGCCGAACCTACATAGCTCTACTGTTGGTATTTGCCTGCGGAGGACTCCTCTTCCTTGTGCAAGATCAAGCAACACAATCTTTGGATAGTGCATCCAAAGCAGTGACAGAGGCGATTTACTTTACGACAATCAAGATCATTGGAAACGTGATTGCTCTTCTTTCTGGAGTATCCATCTTCCTGAGTATCGTGCTTGCCTCCTTTCAGCCTGGATGGTGGGTAACCCCATTTGTTCTCCTTCTCTACGGAATGCTCCTTAGCTGGTGCACCAAAGGAAACCATGACTGGGAACTCATGAAGGCTCTCCAAGTACAATCTCCTGCTCCTGCAAGAGCGAGTACCCCAAAACTAAAGGCAAAGAAGCGTCCTGTGCGCAAAAACCGTAAATAAGGCCACTTTTTCTTGCGCGCCCTCTCAATATCCCCCAAACTCCCTTTACTTTGTTGTGGGAGTCCTTCGGCTACGCTCTGGACGCTAGAACCACATTCCCCCTACCTATCATGTCTAAAGCATCAGCAGTCGCGCGCGCGCACGGTAAGAAATATGAAGAGAAGAAAAAACTTGTTGAAGAAGGAAAAATCTACTCAGTTGCAGAAGCTACCGAACTTCTTCCAAAGCTGAGTACAGTAAAGTTTGATGCCACTGCAGAAGTGCACATCAAAATTAACGCAAATACAACTCAGGCAGATCAGCTCGTTCGTACAACAGTTGCTCTTCCCCATGGAACAGGAAAGAAAATACGTATTGCAGCCTTCGTAAAAGACGACCAAGCAGATGCGGCAAAGAAGGCAGGAGCAGATATTGCTGGAATCACAGAATTAATGGCAGCAGTAGAGCAAGAGAAGATTGACTTCGATGTCGCAGTAGCAACACCGGACGTCATGAAAGATCTTGGTAAGGTTGCAAAGATTCTTGGACAGCGAGGACTTATGCCAAATCCTAAAGCAGGTACCGTAACGCCAGACGTAGCAAAAGCAATCGACGAACTAAAGAAAGGTCGTATCGAGTGTAAGATGGATAAGCAAGGAATTATACATACTGTATTCGGAAAAGTTTCTTTCGGTCCGCAGAAGCTAAAAGAAAACCTCGACGTGATTCTTCATGAAATTCGCGAAGCAAAACCTGCAGGAATTAAGGGTGAATACATCCAGACTATTTCTGTTAGTCCAAGCATGGGACCAGGTATTAGAGTGCAAAATGGATAGTGGAAAAAGATATTTTATCCACAAAGTATTCTCTGTACCTCCTCAACGGATTCCACTCGCACCAAACGTGCACGCATATCTGATGCCCCATCGATGCCTTTGACATAGCTTGCGAGGTGACGACGCATCTCCAGCATTCCCCTCTTTTGGCCTTTTACTTTTACGGCCAATTTACAGTGTTCGATGATAAAAGGTATTTTTTCCTCAAATGACAACCTTTCAACTGTCGGAATCATTTTTCCATTATCCTCTATCCGTTTTCCACTCCGAAGCCGAAAGGCTTCGGCTATGTCTTTCATCACCCACGGGTTTCCAAACGTTCCTCTCCCTACCATTACACCATCAAGGTTTTTGATCTTATCCAGTGCATCTTGGCTGCAACGAATATCACCATTACCAATAACCGGAACAGATACATTCTCTTTAAGCTCGTAGATAGGATCCCAATTGGCATCCCCTCCAAACTTTCCCTCGTATGTGCGGCCGTGAATCGCCAGAGCATCAGCCCCTGCTTCTACGAGGCCCTGGCAAAATGGTATAAGATTATCGATACAATCCCATCCGAGACGAGTTTTTACGGATACAGGAATAGACACTGCACGTTTCGTAGCATCCACAAGACGCTTTGCAAGTTCTGCATTTTTAAGAAGTGCAGAACCATGACAGCTGGATACTACTTTTGCTGCAGGGCATCCCATATTGATATCAATCCCATCGGCACCCATTTCTTCAATAACTTTTGCCGCAGACAAAAAGTGGTCTGGATCTTTTCCAAATACCTGCACAATAAACGGATACTCCGACTCTTTATCAAACTCTAACTCTTGCATCGTCTTCTTTGCACCATAATGAATAGCATCCGTACTCAAGAATTCAGTGTAAACAATCGTCTCTGGAGCGCACGTTTTTATCAACTGCCTATAAGAGCCATCCGTCACACCAGCCATAGGTGCAAGACAGATAAAAGGCCGAGAATACGTGTCCCACGAAAACTTCATTAGTTGCATTATAACAATATTTCCCTTTGTAAAGCCAGAAATACGTAAAGTGAATCTCTAATGTGGCAACATAGGGGGGTAATGATTATCCCTAGTGCACTTGCTGCCGGCGTCACCCCTTCTTTGATCGATGGATCAGTTCCTGGATGTGACTTTAGAGAAGGCATAATAAATGCAGGTAGCTGTATTCCAGGTTTTATTGCCCATACTATTAAATTCGTTTTTGCGTTCTCTGCAGGGCTTGCCATCATCATGATTACCTTGGCTGGATATGAGATTGTTATTGGTAGCTTGCCTGGTGGAAGTAGTGAGTCTGGTAAAAACCGACTGACTTGGGCTATTATAGGATTTATCATGTCAGCTGCGTCCTTCTTTATTATGGACTTCATTATTTCCGCCATCAGTGGCTAACCTCTCTCTATTATGCCGTCCAAAAAAGATCAGAACGCTTTCACCTCCATTCGTGTAATAGGCAAAAAGGCACAACGTCTTTTGCAACGAGCAAAAGGTTCCGAGCCAGAGGTAACGAAGCAGCTAGTAAAGAGACCAATTCATACCAAAGCACACGACGAAATGATTATGCACATCTCTGTTCAGAGTGTTGTACGTGCTGCATTTGGCATTCTTGCTGTCGCTGCAGGTACATGGCTTGTGTACCATCTGCGCGATAAGATTCTTTTACTCTTCCTTGCAACATTTATCGCAGCAGTTATCGACCCAAGTGTCGATAAGATGGAACGCCACGGTGTACCCAGAGGTATCGCGATACTGGTACATTACTTCTTTGCCATATTTATTCTGCTATTCTTGCTTTTATCATTTATTCCAATCATTGCAGAGCAGATCCAAGGAATCTCTATCATCATCTCTGCAGAAGTTGATGCGTTCCTCAGTAATCCTCAAATAGATCTTCCTCTTGTAAAAGATGAAGCAAACCTGAGGCTTACAGGACTGGCCAAGTCGACACTACAAAACTTAAACATCAATCAGTTTACTGATGCACTAGCACAATTCGGACAGAGTCTATCTTCTGCTGCACAAGGTGGAGTGCGCTTTGCTACACGGCTTGCAGGAGGTGTTGTTGGATTCTTTATCAGCATGATTATTGTTTTGGTACTTGCATTCTTCATGCAGCTCGAAAAAGAAGGTATTGTGCAATGGTTCCGATCATTCTTTAAGAATGATTACCGTGTCTACCTCGACAACAAGTTCGAAGCAATGCACTCAAAGATCGGACAATGGGCACGAGGAGAACTTCTTCTGATGCTGACGATCTTCTCACTAACCCTTGTTGCTCTCCTAATCCTGCGTATGCCGTACGCACTCACTCTCGCAGTACTTGCTGGTATCTGTGAGTTTATCCCTGCTGTAGGGCCGTTTATTGCCGCTGTACCTGCTGTGCTTATCGCGTTTACACAGGGTGGATTTATAATGGGTCTTATTACTATGGGTGTGTACTACATTATTCAGTGGTGTGAAAATAATCTTCTTGTTCCATTGATCATGAAACGTGCTGTAGGGCTTTCCCCTATCGCCATCCTCTTTGCGATGCTTGTCGGTGTAAGCTTTTCTGATACTGTTCACCCCGTTCTTGGAATTATGCTCGCCGTTCCTACGACAACGCTTATTACCATATTCCTCGAAGATTGGCGTATGTCTGGAAAGAAGTAAATAATGCTTTCCAAAGCACAATAACACGACATTTACCCTATTTTTGTCACTGCACAGAGTGAGGATTTTTTGATACAATGTTTAGAATCTTAATCGACATTTAGCACTCAAAACAGTAGACTGCTAGCAGTGTCACACGGATTCAGTTATCACTTTCCATTATCCGTTTTCCACTTCTGTCATGCACCCCTTCGATCGCTTTACTCCCAACGCAAAACTCGCACTGCAAATCGCAGAGCAGGAAGCAAAGAACATGAAGAGTAATTACATTGGTACAGAGCATCTCTTGCTCGGCCTCTTAAGTATTCCAAAATCTTTGGGATTCTCTATCTTTACAGGGGCAGGCGTTACGCAAGAGAACGTGCGTATTTTACTAAAATCTATGAAGACACCAAGTGTGGAAGGAAAACATATTAAACACGGACTCTCTACCTACCTTCACAATGTCATTGAACAGAGTGTGATCACTGCTCATAAGTTCCGTCATGCAAACGTCGGAACAGAGCATCTTCTCCACTCCCTTGTTTCTACAGGAAAGAATGCAGCAACTATTCTTCTTGAACAAATGCAGGTAGAACCAGAAGACCTAAAAACTCACGTCGAAGAAATGTTTGGACAAATATCACAATTCAAACAACAAGGTCGTAACATGGAACAGTCTCTCGAATCCTTCTTCCAAGGATTGCAAGGTGCAATTGTTGGTATGCAAAACGGCATGGCTTCTACAGATCCAGAAGCGCTAAAGAAGCAAAAAGCTGATGGAAAAAGTAAGACACCAGTACTCGATTACTTCACCGAAGATTTAATTGAACGGGCAAGAGAGAAAAAGATTGATCCTATTATTGGTCGAGACCAAGAGATCGAACGTTTGGTGCATATTCTTAACCGCAAAACCAAGAATAATCCGGTTCTCATTGGAGAGCCTGGTGTAGGAAAGACTGCGATTATCGAAGGGCTTGCCCAGCGTATTTATGATGGAAACGTTCCAGCTACTCTCAGAAACAAACGTGTACTTGTTCTAAATATGGGGTCTCTGATTGCAGGTACCAAGTACCGTGGAGAATTTGAACAACGCTTTGACGATATCATCAAAGAGGCTCTACAAAGTGAGAATGAGATTATACTCTTTATTGATGAAATCCACACCGTAGTAGGAGCAGGATCCGCAGAAGGATCTTTAGATGCTGCAAACATCCTCAAGCCTGCACTCTCCCGTGGAGCAATCCAAGTTATTGGAGCAACAACTCTGGATGAGTACAGAACAATCGAAAAAGATCGTGCACTTGAACGAAGATTTCAATCGATCTCTGTCCCAGAGCCTACAGCAGAAGATGCTATTAAGATTCTTCAGGGGCTACGGAAAGGATTCGAAGAATTCCACAACTTAGAAATTACCGATGATGCCCTCGAAGCTTCTGTAAACTTAAGTAAGCGCTACATCGCAGACCGCTTTCTACCAGACAAAGCTATCGATGTACTCGATGAAGCCGCTGCAGGACGTAGCTTGCAACAGATGGACGCCAATCCTGAACTCAAAAAGCATGAAGAAAAACTTGAGAAGCTTGTAGTAAAGCAACAGTCAGCAGTAAAAGAGCAAAAGTACCACACTGCGCTCAAATTAAAACAAGAACAGCAAAGCTTACAAGAAAAAATTGGTGAACTCCGTGCAGCTGTCGATGGTGATAAGCGCACTCCACTAAAAATTGATAGTGACGATATCGCATACGTTATCGGTCGCATGACCGGAATCCCTGTGACAAAACTTCTAAAGTCCGACCGTAAGAAGCTGCAAAACCTCGAAATGGTGATGCGTAAATCTGTTGTTGGACAAGATGAAGCTATCAAAAAAGTTGCACGAGCTATTCGTCGCAGCCGTATTGGTATCGGGGACCAGAAACGTCCTATTGGATCCTTCCTCTTCCTCGGACCAACAGGAGTTGGTAAAACAGAACTTGTACGCACGATAGCTACAGAAGTATTTAACCGCGAAGATGCGCTTATAAAAATCGATATGTCTGAGTTTATGGAAAAGCACAACGTCTCACGTCTCGTAGGGGCAACTGCCGGATATGTTGGATACGAAGAAGGTGGCCAGCTTACAGAAGCTGTTCGTCGTAAGCCCTACTCTGTTGTGCTCTTTGATGAGATTGAAAAAGCTCACCCAGAGTTCTTTAACATTCTGTTGCAGATTCTCGAAGATGGAGTCCTTACAGATGCACAAGGAAAACAAGTCGATTTCAGCAACACCGTCATTGTTATGACCAGTAACATCGGTGCAGATAAACTGACAAAACAAGCTGCGAAGATCGGATTTAAACTCGAAGAAGAAGCCGTTGCCGAAGAAAAAGCCTACGAAGAAAAGTGCAAAGAGGTTATTGGAGAACTTAAGGAGCATTTGCGTCCAGAGTTCATCAACCGTATCGACCACATTATGGTGTTCAATGCTCTCGACCAACATTCTATTCGTAAGATTGTAAAGATGCACCTCGACATGCTTGAAGTACGCCTTAAGGAAAAAGGCTTCTCTCTTGAGATTGACCAGAAAGCGATAAACCTCTTAGGAGAGCTAGGGTTTGATCCAGAATATGGAGCAAGGCCTGTGAGACGTGTCATTCAAGACCGTATAGAGGACGAAATTGCTGAACATATCCTCAAAGGTATCTTCGAGGAAGGTGATATCATCCGCATCGTCATAAAAGGATCTGATAAGTTTGATTTCCTCCATGGAGAGCGAAAATCTAGAAATGCTGTAAAAATGCAAGAGGCAGAAGAAGCAACGAAATAAACGAGAAAATTGTTGTATTGCTAAATTGTTGTATTGTTCGCAAGCGATTATCACATGCTATGTAAACAATGTAGCCATATAGCAATACAACAATTCTATATTATTACAATATTCCAACAGTTCAATATATCGCTGTTTTATGCTATAATAATAGGAATTACCTAAAACAAACATCCATGCCAATAGATGCCGTCAAAATACCGCAGAACGTGTACGTAGAAGACAGAATTATCGGTCCCGTTACTCTGCGTCAAATTATGATCATAATGATCTCCACAGGTATCAGCTACGCTATCTGGGCAGCAATGAAAGCGAGTGGACCTACCTCTAGTATACAGACAGCTATTGCATGGATGCCAGCAGGTATCGGAACGATCTTTTCTTTTGTGAAAATTAATGGACTTTCACTACTACGCATTATGCTTCTGTTATTTGAGAAACTCGATAAGCCCTCAAGACGTATATGGATGCCAAGACAAGGGATCTATATTAATATAGTAACAAAGCCAAAAGAGAAAAGCTCGAATCCTGACATTGAGAAAAAAACTCAGCAGAAAGGTGAAGCACAAATAGAAGAACTCAGTAAACTTCTCGATCAAGGTCCTCATGAGCAAGAGGTTACAACAAAACAAAAGCCAGTGAATCCCAGTCGTATCCAAGTGGAAAAGCGAGAGAAACCTGTTGATGACATTGCTCCACCCAAAAAAAATACAGGTTCTTTCGGTAGTGGTTTGATGCGCGATATTACTCCTCCACCTTCTCATGCCTAAAAAAGATAATAATCTTGTCCGCAGGCGTACTCGAAATAAGAAAATAGCGACACAACGCTTTGTTCCTATCTCTGAAATTCGCAATGACACAGTGCTCCTTAAAAAAGGAGGACTGAGAGCAGTACTCGAAGTAGGGACTCTCAATTTTAACCTGAAGAGTGAAACAGAGCAGCAAGGTATTATCTCTGGATACGAATCGTTTATTAATACACTCACATTCCCGCTACAAATTGTTATTCGATCAACAAAAGTAAATATCGACCCCTACATCGAACAAATTCGACAAAAAGCTATCATTCAAGAAAAAGACCTTCTACGAGAACAAACAGAGTCGTATGCGATTTTCGTAGAAAAGATTGTAGAAGTAGCAGATATTATGCAAAAACGATTCCTCGTCGTTGTACCTCTTGATGACACAGAAGAGAAGAAATCCCCTCTTTCACAATTCTTCTCATGGATTGGAATTGATGATTCAAAATCAAAAATTACCTATCACCGTAAATACTTCAACGAAAAATCAATAAAGCTAAAAGATCGCGTAAACCTCGTGGATTCAGGATTGCGCAACATCGGTCTCTCCACGCGTCGCCTAACCACTATGGAGCTTATAGAAATGTATTACGAGATCTACAACCCCACAACCAGCCAAGAGCAAAAACTGCCAAAAGACCTAAATACATCACCAGTGCAAATTTAGAACGAAGATTCTAGGTAATATAGTTGACCCATATGCTCCTAAGTGGGATATTAAACACGAATTCTGGTCTGTTGCTCGTGCAAGGGCGTCCAGAACCCCTCTCCTCCTACTTTCTACCACTTGCACCCCCTATTTATTATGGCTAATGCAACTGCACAAAAATCAGATCTTATGGATAAGCTCCTCATGGATGCTCCAGAGCCTTTTAGAGTACGCCCTGGTGAATCTGTCGATGGAAAAGTTGTCTTCCGTGGAAAGAACAAACTCCTCATTGATATTAATGGTATTGCTGTTGGTATAGTTTCTGGACGAGAGCTTAGAGACTCTTTTAACACATTCCGAGAGTTAAAAGTTGGAGATGAGGTAACAGCCCTCGTACTCGAAGACGAAAATGACGAAGGAATGATTGTGCTCAGCTTGCGCATGGCCAGTCAGCAGAAGGCATGGGATAGGTTCCATGATCTTGTAGATACAGATGGCACTATGAAATTTGCCGCTCAAGAAGCAAACAAAGGAGGGCTTCTTGCAAACATCGATGGTATCCGTACATTCTTGCCAGTCAGCCAATTGGCTCCAATGCACTACCCTCGTGTGAACAATGCAGATAGCAGTGAGATCATCTCACGGCTTGCGAAGTACATCGGTCACACATTTACCGTAAAGATTATCACTATGGATGAAGAGGCAGGAAAGATCGTTGTGTCAGAGCGTGAAGCAATGGCCGAAGAACGATCGAATTCTTTGGAATCTCTTACCATTGGTAATGAAAAAGACGGTATGGTTACCGGTATTGTAAAATTCGGAGTCTTCGTAGCCTTCGATGGACTTGAAGGTCTTGTGCACATCTCAGAGATTGCATGGGGACACGTAAAGAACCCATCCGAGCACGCACACGTTGGAGACAAAGTGCGTGTAAAGGTTATCGGTCTTGAAGGAGATAAGTTAAGCCTTTCTATAAAACAACTAACAACAGACCCTTGGGAAGAGATCGCAGAGCGATACCCTGTAGGAAAGAAAGTATCTGGAACTGTGGTGCGATTTGCAGATTACGGAGCCTTCCTCAGGCTCGAAAAAGATATCAACGGTCTTGTGCACCTCACAGAACTTGCACACACAAAGATCGAAGACCCATCTCAAGCTCTTACTATCGGTCAGAAGGTCGACGCACAGGTTATCAATATTGATATTGATGAGCGCCGTATCGGGCTATCTGTAAAGGCACTTCTTCCTATTGATAAAGAAACTCTTGCACGCATCAAGGCAGAACAGGCAACGGAAGAAGAAAAGAAGTCTGAAGAAGATGCAGAGGGTGCAGAGGGTGCAGAGGTAAAAGCAAAGAAGAATGTGAAAACTGTAAAGTCTGATAACACAACAGCAACTCAGCAACTCAGTATTGATGTTGGTGATGCACCTGATGCAGCATTCGTCGCAAGTTCATCTGGAAAGAAATACTACGCAATCGACTCTGTAGGAGGAAAGAAAATTAAAGAAGAGAAGCGTGTGTACTTTAAAGATGAAAAAGAAGCTGAGGCTGCTGGTTACTCCGCGTAAATCTCTAGAGAGACTGCTGGCTCAAGAAGTGCAGGTGTAAGTAAAACACCTCCTGCCCACCCTTGGCACCACAGTGAAACGTCAGCTTGTATCCTTCTATCCCCTGTTGCGCGGCAAACTCCTGCGCAGCTCGAATAAGCATGCACGGAACATGTTGTGTCTCTTCTGTAAGCTCTGTAATAGATGATACAAAGTGCTCCTCTTTCTTAGCAACAAAGAGAATGTGCGTAGGGGCTTTTGGATGGATATCCCTAAAGCCTAAAACCTCTTCTGTGTCGAATACAGCAGTACAAGGAATCTCTCCTGCTACGATTTTATGAAAAAGAGTAGGTTCATGCATACATCGACTGTACCGAACTTCTCTGAATCGCACAAATGACAAAGAATTTGAGAGCGGATCAGCAAATCAACATTGCTTTATTATGGAAAATATGAGAAAATAGATGTATGCCAAGTGGAGTAAATCCAGAACTACAGGCACAACAAACAGAGAGAAAAGAAGGTAATACAAACCTGGTGGTTACGCAGCCCGAAAAATTCGAAGGCCTGCTTGAAACTATATCACTCATGGATAAAATTTCTGAGCGGATGAGTGAAGACAAGTCTGGAGACCTAGGAGGTGGAGGCAGCAGCACTGGTAAAGGTGATGACGATGACTCTGTCTCTGCACGTGCTCAGGCTATTGCAAATCTTCCTGATACTCCACAAATGCGTAAAGAGTTAGGGGTGTACATACAGAAAGAAATTAAAGTGCTACGAAAAGAAGTACGCCGAAAAGCCTTCCGTGCATCAAAGCCTGGGTCAGCATACAAGCTCAATGATCTCTACAGTAAAATACGTCGACTCAATAGTCTGCTTGCAGAGCTAATGGAAACATCTGTAGACGTACTGAAAAGAATATTCATCAGAGTGCTTATCGATAAACAGTCTATCTAGTACGGACGCTGTGCGCTTTCCATGCGAAAAACGATTTCTGAAATCAGATCTCCTATAAATGGGATCCAATCTATTGTACTTAAGACAGTAAGGAGAATGGGTAAGACAATTGCAATCGAAACAATAATACCAAGACCATAGAAAATACCGCGCACAAAAGCCATCAAGATGTACTTCTGCGGTTGATAGTGGCTTGCA
Source organism: bacterium (assembly GCA_027592135.1). Lineage (GTDB taxonomy): Bacteria > Patescibacteriota > Gracilibacteria > Peribacterales > Peribacteraceae > UBA2170. The sequence continues at coordinate 24,452 of JAQCIJ010000010.1, forward strand.
AGCATTTCCATGTGTTTATCCAAACTCTTCATAGTCTTATTAAGCCCCTTAGACTCCGACTCTTTAGATTTACCTACCATGAGCTATTTCTTTTTGGAGGATTTTTTCTTCTTTGGCTTCTCTTCCGATTGTAATTCAAGATACTTCATCAATCCATCAATAATATAGTCTGCTGCATTGATCGGCTTCATAATCATCCCCTCTACTTCATGAGTAATTGTCTCGATTCTCCGTAATACTTTACGAAGGTCTACAGTAATAAAAAGTACGTGGTACAGTACGATAACGAGGAGCACAGCGACTGTGATCTGAAGATACGTGAGGACATCCATGCTGGTAACAACTGTTTCCATGTAGACTTAGCGTACATTCCTCTGTGACTATACGCAATATAGGATCGTTCATCTGGCATATACCGCGCACCATACTTTGTGGGCTGATATCGATTTATCAACAAACCTTGTCTCCAGACCATGGCCCCCTGCGAAGTATATATACCTACGGATACTGCCGTCACCACCCTACATGTAGTGAGTATGGCACAAAGGTCATATCAAAGCATGGAGCTGTTTTTGGGTCCCTTCTAACCTGCAAAAGAGTACTAAGCTGTAATCCCTGGACCACTCCTGATGATGCCAGTCTACAAAAGGCAGTTTCTGCGCATATAAAAAATCGCTCATAGGCCTAATTTAACGTATATTGCCAATATCTCCTTGTCATTGACAAATCTCTATATTATTATATAAATATGCCTGACATAGCATTTACCATACTATCGGCGATCTGTGCGCTCTTTATAGTAATAGCCCTCTTCTCTGATCCATCAAGCGATGATCAATTAGGACTCCCTGCCATAGGAACTCTTATTATGATACCAATCATTGCATTAATCATTGCAGGTATTGCATTTGCTCTACCGTTAATTTTAAGTGCCCTCGGCATTTTGACCCTCGTACTTATCGGTCTAGCTCTCCTCTTCCTTCTATGGAGGATAGTAACAAGCAATGAATTTGGTAGTCTTATAAAAAAGATCTTCCCTAACATACTGAAATTCCTCAAAGCAATCCCGAAAGTACTCGCTAATATATTCAAGCCAATCTGGAAATCCATCAAAGCACTATCCAAAGCATTGTGGAAGATCCTCAAGAGTCCATTAAAAGCACTGCGAGCCTTGCTAAAAACTCTCTCTAATCTTCCTGGGTTCTTAGGAAGAATATTTAAGGGGATAGGCAATATCTTCGGCGCACTATTCGATGCAGTGCGAGCAGTGTTCAATGGTATCTTTGGATTGATCAAAGATGTCCTATCGTTTATCTACAACATGCTTTGGGATGCTGCCCCTTGGATGCGACCTATTCTTAAGTTCCTCCTATGGTTCCTCCTGATTCCCCTACTCCTCTTTCGTAGACGCAAGGACGATGATGAAAAAGAAGATGGTAAAGAGAAGAAGAGAAAAATCCGAAAGAGTCGTGGACCCTTCTTTATCAAAGGATCCAAAAAATCTAAGAAAGAGTATGTACCTGTTGCTCTTGTAAAACAGGTTCCTACTGTTATTCAGGGAGCCTCCAAAGATCTCCTTCATGTCCTCAGTAGTACACACAAACGCATCCGAAATATCGAACAGAGGTAGCCGAAGAAAACTCTGAGAAGAGCTTCACAGAGTGCAGCCTATTCATTAAGATATCCTCGTTCTTTTAGATACAAGCGGGCGTCGTATAGTGGCTATTATCCCAGCCTTCCAAGCTGATGACGGCGGTTCGATTCCGCTCGCCCGCTCCAACCTGCGTAGCAGGTTGCCGACCGAAGCTCGCCCGCAGGTGAGCGCAGGTTGGCTTATTCAACAAAGTCCTGCTACTTCGGTTGGCAGGCCACCACGATGTAAATTACAATGAACTGCTATGTGGCATTTCGTCTATATTCTTAGAAACAAATCAGGCAAACAATATGTTGGGCACACTGCTGACGTGAATGAACGCATCAAAGAACATAATGAAGGCTCAGTTAAAGCTACTAAAAATCTAAGGCCATGGCAGATTGAATGGTTTTGTGGATTTAAAAGTAAAACAGCAGCAATCAAGTTCGAGAAGTATTTAAAGACAGGATCAGGAACATCTATTCGATATAGACATATTGCTCCTAATTAAGCCATTTTTTGCTGTATTGGTAAGCGGAAATACAACTGGTACAATTGATACAATGGATTTCACATCAAATACGTTCATCCTCTCACAGGCTCTAGTCGTGCTTTCAACCATTGTTTCTGTTTGGAGTCAGCAACTCAAGAAACGAGAAGTAATCTTGATATTATTCATCATTGCAAACCTACTGAATGCTGGTCAGTTTCTTCTTCTCAGTGCTTTTACAGGCGCTGCGATGTCGATAATTGGTGCAATACGATTCGGTGTAAACATCTTCTCCACTAACAAACTCTGGTTGATTCTTTTTCTTCTCATTAACACGATAGCAACGTATGTATTCTTTGAGGGGTACATCCTGTCGGGAACTTCATATTTAGCTTCAACATTCGTTATCATTTCGACTTTTCTCAACTCTGACCATTGGATGCGCGTTTTGATCATACTTGGATTACTCGGCTGGCTTATATATGGAATCCTCATTCCATCACCAATGTTAGTCCTTTCTAGTGCACTGTTTATCGTAAGCGGAATCGTAGGATGGTACAGACATGTGTACCTCGTATGGAAAGTGCCAATGTGAACACCATGAACACAAACTCCTAGTACCACCCATTCCAGTTGTAATAACCTCCCGCCTACGCCAAGGCTTCGGCGGACAAGCCAGCCACCCGCTCCACCCGTCTACCTTCGCTTTCAGCAAAAATCCATCAATATAGCCCATAGAAAAATAATCATACCGTTTAGAGCGCTCCCAAATCCAACTCTTCGTTCATAGAAATTTGTGCAACAAACTCATGGTCGTGACTTACTAAGATCATACCCCCCTCGTACTCGTCTAAGGCCTTCGCAATAACAGGGATATGACGGAAGTTAATGTGATTGGTTGGCTCATCTAAAATCAAGAGTGTGGGCTCTTGCAACATAAACCGTGCAAAACACAGAAGTCCTTTTTGTCCTTCGGATAACGACCCAACCGTGTTTTGTACTGTATCCCCTTTTAAGAAGAACCGAGCAGCTGTTGCATAGATCTTTTGATTGTCTGGCATTTCCATAACCTCAGACAATGTTTCGTATACGGTTTTATCCATAGCAAGACCGGAAAAGTCCTGACGGTAATACCCAACTTTAACCTCGGGTGGAATAACAGCACCTTTCTCTGTATCCCCTGCCATAGCTTCGAGCAGTGTGCTTTTGCCGATACCATTGGGGCCTGTAATAAGAAGCTTATGATTTTTGCGCACGGTAACCTGAACCTTCTGGGTAGTGGGTTTATGATCTTTCATCACGGTGAGCGATGTGATTTGTACAAGTGGCTTAGTACACTCCGTAATAGGAATAATAAACGGTGCTATAGCTTTATCTTCTTGTTGCACAACCACCTTATGATCTTCTGCCTCCTCTACAGCATCGCGCATTTTCGATGCGAGCTTACGCATCTTCCCTCCTTTGTGTGAAAAAAAGTTAATCTTCTCTTTTTGGTCAATAATACTTTTTTTCATTCGTGCATTCTGGCGTTCTTCACGTTCTATCTGTGCTTTAATTTGGTCAATTACATCAAAGTAGTCTCCAACATACTGCCGCACCACAAACGTATTGCTATCTAAGTGTAATACTCCGTGCGTGAAACCATTGAGAAAAGCTGCATCATGAGAAATAACAATACACGTCTTTTCGTAGTCATTGATAAACTGTGTTAAGTGGGCAATACCCTCGGGATCTAAATTATTTGTCGGCTCATCCAACAGCAAAATATCTGGCTCTTGAATAATAGCAAACGCAAGAAGTAAGCGAGCCTTCTGGCCACCAGAAAAAGCAGAGAGTACTTTGTCGTGTGGAGCATGAAGATTCACCAAATCTAACACCCGAGCAATATCACGATCTATATCGTATTTCTTATCTGGAAAGGCAGAGGAAAAAAATTCCAAAACCGTTTTCTGTAAATCAGCAGGTGCAACCACTTGCTTTGCTATCCCTATAGTTGTTCCTTTTGTGATATGAATCCCACCCGCAGAAGGTTTACGTTCACCCATGATTAGTTTAAAGATTGTACTTTTCCCTGCTCCATTAGAACCAACAATGGTAAGTTTGGCATTTTGACGGACGACAAAACTCGCCTCCTCCAAAATGGGCTTTTTTGGATCGTATCGAAACGATACGTCCTGAAACCGTAAAATAACATCTCCATGATCCATAGTCCCGCTAGTGTAGAGAAACTATAAAAAAACACGAGCTTTCGCTCGTGTATTTCCGTAGATTTTCAAAAAATTATACTCTTGAAACCTCTTCAGCTTTTGGTCCTTTAGGACCGCTGCCTTCCTTGAACTGAACGCTGTCTCCTTCCTGGAGATCATCGAACTGAACCTCAACAAGATCTGCTGAGTGAAAGAAAAGGTCGTCTCCGCCTTCTCTAGAAATGAATCCGAAACCGTTTAACAGTTTCTTGATAACACCTGTATCCATAATAATAGGATGAAATAAGTAGAAATGTAACCTGTAACTCTGCGAGAAGCATTTCTACCTCATCAAAAGTAAGCTTACGGGGCAGAGTATAGCAATATTTACTTGAAACAACAGCAAATAATCAACAGAATTAAAATTCTGTATTATTGAACAAATAATGTATACAAACTAATAACACAAACACTATGCTCTACAAATGCATAATGCGAAATACTTATTATTCTCAGCAAGATCAAATTATAAAAAGCCTATTGTATAACGACAAAAAAAGTCGATAATTTGGTTCATCCTAATCCCTTCCCCAGCTTCATTATGGCTACGAAAAAAGCCACTAAGAAAGTAGCGGTAAAAAAGCCCGCTAAGAAAGCATCAACTAAGAAAACTGTCAAAAAGACAGCAGCAAAAAAGAAGAAGTAATGCATCATATTCACCCCGGTTTACCGGGGTGTTTTAATATTCAATAGCTATATTTCTCTGAAGGGCACATCCATTAGGAGTACGAGAATTTCGCAAAGCTGAATACAGAGGCTGATAGTAATTACTCGCACTCCACACGGTAAATCCACAGAGACCTGCATCGTAGACCGCTTCTATCTGATCGGTCATATCTTCTGCATCGGTGTAGTATCCCTGAATCCACGGCCGCAATTTCCATGCGTATTCTTCTCCAAGCACTTCTTTGTATCCTTCCAGTGTGCGATACACCAACCAGTACATACGACTACGTGGATGAATAGCAGGATCAAAGTATCCTCCAGCAGTAGAGAAGGTCTGTGGATAAGCCATTGGCGAAATCACATCAACAAATGGCGCAAAGCGCGTGATGTCTTGGCCAAGAGTACGAATATTGTCATCAGACTGCCAACCTAATATCGCATACGTACTTATACCAAGCTTTGTATCACTTCCAGACATATCAATAGCACGACGCGCCATGCGAACAAACGCCTCTATGTGTACAATTTTTTCTTTTGCAGACATCTTGTTTAGTGATGTGAGGTTATCTGTCGGATACCGAATGTAATCTAGGTTGATTTCATCCACTCCAGCTTGAGCAATTTCATAAATAAGCTCACGGTTGTACTGCAATACGGTGTGATGAGAAGGATGCACCCACTCTGTATCAAGTGGCTCCCCTGTTATAGGGTCTGACATACGTGTTTCTGGAAACGCACGTCCCAAAAACTTATCACGCACTGCAACGTACCGTGCAATCGTATAAATGCCTTTGCTGTGTGCCTTTTCTACAAGTGCAGGTAAATCAATCAGAGGAACGACAAGATTTGCATCATTTGCTAGGCCAGACTGACTATCGAAATAGACGTAATGCCCCTTAACATCAAATACCAAAGCAGGAATTCCAAGATCTGGTAATCGATCGATTACTCCTTCAAGAAACTCCTGATCTCCTGCGTTTGAGGAGTTCAGATAAATTCCAAACTGCTTCTGGGGAAGTTCCACAGCTAACGTTTGCGCACTAACAAACCGAGGTTGGATAAGTAGGAGAAGGCCTATAAGAAAACCAGTAGTTTTGGGCACTGCTGCACATGCTACAAGCATCTCACTATTGCATCAATGCTCGCACATTCTCTATAAACATCTTGTGAACAGAATGTGATACGCACAACTCAGGATGAAACGTCGCAGCGAGGATATTCCCCTTCTGAACCAGAACGGGATGGTCCTCATGCTGTGCAAGAACCCCAACCCCATCCCCAACTCTTGTAATAATAGGAGCACGAATACATACCGCTTCCATAGATCCGATTCCTTCAACGTCTATCTGTGCAGAAAAGCTTTGCAATTGTGACCCATATGCATTGCGTTCAACGGTGATATCTATCAACTTCAAGTGGGAATCAGAAAGTAAAATTGCTCCGGCACACGTACCAAATATAGGCATTCCGGATTGAACTCTATTCATTATCTCTTGATCAAGTCCAGATTCTTTCAATAACTTCATCATCACCGTGCTCTCTCCCCCCGGAAGAACAAGGGCATCGCAACTCTCAAGGTCCTTCGCACTTCGCACTTCGATACTTCGCACGTTCAATGCTGTGAGCATTGCTTTGTGTTCTGCAAAGTCACCTTGTAGAGCTAAAACTCCTACGGTGATTGGTGATTGGTAATTGGTCATTAGCGTATTCGTTGGTTCGTCGTTTCGTTGGTTCGAAGAAACGAACAAACGAATAAACGTGTTTATAATAATGATCCACGTTCAGCCATCATCACTTCTAGCTCTGCAATCTCGAGTCCAGTCATCGCTTCTCCAAGTCCTTCGGATACTTTGGCTACCTCTGCAGGATCATTCCAATGCACAGTTGCATGAACAATAGCTTTAGCAGTTGCTGCTGGATCTTCTGACTTAAAAATACCAGAACCCACAAACACACCTTCTGCTCCAAGTGACATCATAAGAGCTGCATCCGCAGGAGTGGCAATGCCTCCTGCAACAAACGTGACAACAGGAAGTCTCTGCAACTCACGGACACGTTCGACAAATTCAAGGGGAACGCGCTCAGTTTGTGCAAAGACACTCAACTCTGTTTTAGACATTTCTTTAAGGTCTGCTAATTGCTTCTTGATCATCTTGAGGTGACGGACAGCTTCGATGATGTTACCTGTTCCTGCCTCCCCTTTTGTGCGGATCATCGCAGCACCTTCATGGATTCTCCGAAGACCCTCTCCAAGGTTAGTCGCTCCACACACAAAGGGAATCGTAAATGCAGATTTCTCGATATGATCAAATGGATCTGCAGGAGTAAGGACTTCACTCTCATCGATAAAGTCGACATTCAATGCCTCGAGAATACGTGCTTCTGCGGTATGTCCTATGCGTACCTTGGCCATAACAGGAATACTCACTGCAGCTGCTATTTCTTTAATAAGTTTTGGGTCACTCATACGCGCAACACCACCATCTCTACGGATGTCAGCCGGTACACGCTCGAGTGCCATAACAGCACATGCGCCTGCATTCTCTGCAATCTGTGCCTCCTGCGCATTCACCACATCCATAATCACACCACCCTTTAGCATGGCAGCTAAGTTCTCGCCGAGTGTGTTTCGAGGAGTCATAGATAAGCAGGATAGCGAAAATAATCCAATTCAACAGCTGATATTCACAGAATTTTACCCTAAAATGCCTGTTTTTCTACCCCCTACGCCCCAACCCTATTGCCCCTCTTTCTTCACATACACCGTCTGCGTTGGGTATGCGATCTCGAGACCATTTTCCTCGAAGTATTTCATCATCTGAATATTGATGTCTTGTTGTGTGTCCATGTAATCGACGTAATCACTTGTCAGCATGTAATATACCGCTTCGAACTGGAGGTCGCTTTCACCAAATCCTCTAAAATGCACACGGTCCACTTCGGCAAGCTCGTGGTCATCAATAATTTTTGAAACATCGTCTGCAATTTTGGCCATTTGATCTGCCTTTGCATCGTACGTACAACCAAACGTAAATACGATACGACGCTTCTGCATTTTCTTGTAGTTTTGGACTCGTGCAGTGGTCAGCTCGTTATTACTGATGACAATCTCCTCTCCTTCGAGGGCTGTAATTCGCGTTGTCTTCATTCCGATATTTTTCACTGTCCCTTTGTGCTCTCCCACAATAATGAAGTCCCCTATCTCGAATGGCTTATCAACAACCAAGGAGAACGACGCAAAGAGGTCAGACAGAATCCCTTGTAGAGCAAGGGAAATTGCAAGTCCACCAATACCCAGTCCTGCGATAAGAGACGTAATATCCACTCCGGCATTACTGAGGATAAGAAGACCTCCAACAGACCAAAGAATTAAGCGAATTCCAATACGAAAGACACCTGGTAATTCTGAATTGGGACTAGTTTTTCGAAACTGTGCACCAAGCACCATGGCGAATACCTCTTCTAATAGCTTTACCACCTGCGATACAACCACAACAAGAATGATGATATCAACAATCAAACTCAGAGACTCTGGCACTTCAATCCCCTGCAAAGCGACAAAGAATGCAACAAGCAAGTACATCGGAGTACGAATTCCCCCAAGGAATGCCGTGACAACATCATCCACCCTTGTGCTCGTCTTCTTCGACATCTTAAACATTCGGTCTATGACATGTTTCCGAGCAAGCTTCATTGCGATAAAAATGAAACCAAAGATACCAACCGCTGTAGCGAGTTGTAATACGGTATTGCCGCCTATTTGAAATTCAAGGATTTGTTGTATATCAACCATTTCCCTAATTATACAGTACTTTGAGCTGTTTTAGAACCACAAATCCACGTACAATACAGGCATGAAAACTGTCATATTAACCAATGAACAGGGTGAAACCCTCGGAAAGTCCGAGATTATCGAAGCGCATACCAATGGTGGCAGTCTTCATAAGGCCTTTTCAGCTGTCATATTCAACATTGATAACACACGAATGCTTATCCAGCAGAGAGCAGAAGAAAAGATGCTCTGGCCAGGTTTCTGGTCAAATACATGCTGTAGTCACCCAAAGGAAGAGAAAAGTATTGAAGAAGAGGCAGCAACCAGGCTGCAAGAAGAATGCGGTTTCACCTGTCCTCTGACGGTGATTAGCTCTTTTGTGTACAAAGCCGAGGACCCACATGGCAAAGGGGCAGAGCACGAGTACGACACTATTCTTGTGGGTGAGATAGAAGAATCCACACCTCTCGACCCAGACCCATTAGAAATTGCAGATATGAAGTGGGTTGAGGTATCTGACCTCCAAAAAGACCTAACGATAAACCCGGACAAGTACAGCCCATGGTTTCATATTATAATGAAAACAATCTACCCCTAACCCTACCCCCTACCCCCTATCCCCA
>JAQCIJ010000042.1 GCA_027592135.1 bacterium
CCCTGTATGTCCACACGTATAAGACAGAGAAGAGCATCTTTCCCTCTCCCGGTAGGTAGGCGGGATGGAGGGAGAGGGACAGGGTGAGGGCGCTGCAGGGTCAGTGAGTAGTTACACTTATGACTCTTTACGTATTACGTATTTCTAGTTATTGCGCGCAAAAAACTGTTCAGGATGCCATGTGTAGTTGAGCTTGGTCACATCCCAAGGAGCTTTACCTTTGTAGACAGATTTACCAGAGGCAATCTGTGGAATCTGCCCGTTAAACAAGTTATCGCGGAGCCAGATGTACTTCGCAGCGATGGCACTGTTTTCTTGAGCACGAGCTGCGAATACTTCATTTTGAAGGACGAAGTATGCAAAGCTCTCGGCAAAGTCTTCGAAGATATCGTAGCTTGCATATCCTGATACGAAGTCTTCTGGGTTTGCATTGCTTCGTTGTACAGAACTTGTGATCCAAGAGATCTGATAGAATCTTACGCTTGGATCATTCTTGTAGATGGCTTCTTCACCATCAGAGAAGCTACTTTTTCCTGAGTCCTCAGTTCCACGAAGACATCCAAGATCCCAGTTGTGACCACTCTCGTGCACAAACAATGCACGGAACTCTGCATCTGGTACTGTTCCATCAAGGATAAGAACACTCCTACCAGCAAGTCCACGGTGCTTTTGTTTCTCGTATTTTACGTAGAAGTTCTTGAGGGTATTGCGACACTGAGAAGGGAGTGCCATCAGTGCTTCGTTGGCGATCTCTTTGTGGTCCTGACGAATATCAGCAGCAGCAATTGCAGCAATCATTCGTGGTTTTGGTGATACTGCAGCGGCAGGCTTTTCAATGGTGTTCTGTACTGCAACATGACGACGTGATTGGCTCTTGATTCTTTGCAACCTTCGCAGTGCTACATTTTCAAATGATGCGTGTTCTGCGATATCAATATCATCATGATTGTGCTCATGATTCATCTTCATACTAAGGAGGGAAGCGGTCTCCATGCCTATATGGCTTGCGAGACTCTCAGAACCTGCTAAACTTTGACTCTGCACATTGAGAGAGAGTATTCCGAGGACAGATAGTAGGCCGATGAAGTGGATGGATGGGCTTCTCATATGTGTCGGGAAATAGGAGAGACTTTATACTATATTTATTACTAAATGTCAACAGTTCACAATGAGCCTGAGAAGGCTTCCAATGGCATAAAAGCAGGGCAGGAGTACACTGTATCTATAGAGAAGCTTACTTTTGGTGGAGCAGGTCTCGCGCATATTGATGGCCAAACGATCTTTGTGCCCGGGGCTATTCCTGGGCAGCAGGTACGTATCAGTATCACTAAAAACAAGGGTAGATACTGCGAAAGCAAGATTCTAAAGGTAATAAAAAGGGCTATAGAAGAAATACAGCCTCGGTGCCAGCATTTCCATGATTGCGGAGGATGTACGTGGCAGAACTTACCCTATGATAAGCAAATAGACTACAAAGAGCAGATTATTCGTGAAACCCTCGAGCATTTAACGCCTGTAGGCGAAGATGTACGAAAGCAACTGCCTGGACGTGTCCTAAAGATTATTCCTAGTCCACAGGTGTTCCATTACCGTAATAAATTAGAAATGAGCTTTGGGTACGAGGCGATGACAGCGCAGGAGCATAATGGAAAACGTATTACCCTCGATGAAAGCCCTGTTATTGGTTTCCATCAGCCTGGTAATTGGGAAACCGTGCTTCCTGTGACAGAGTGTCATTTGTATGACGAGCAAATAGGGCTTTTGGTCCAAGATGTGAATAGATTCATGCAGGATACGAAATTACCTGTCTATAACCCTAAAACAAACAAGGGAATGCTACGTAGCCTTCTTTTACGTCGTGGAGTACAGACAGGAGAGCATATGATCGCTTTTGTCGTAAAAGCACGTAAAAAAGAGCTCGAGCCACTTTTTCAGCATTTTATGCGGTTTGCAGGGCGCAGTGGCCTTACCTCTCTTTTGGTAATAGAGAACCACGGTCAGAACGAAAAGCCAGAGATCCCGAAGATTCATACACTGGTAGGGCAGCCATACATTAAAGAGCGCTTGTTTGACTTGGAGTTTGAAATCTCTCCGTTCTCGTTTTTTCAAACCAATACTTTAGGGGCAGAAAAGCTTTACCGAGCTATAGCCTCTGCTGCAGATCTTTCTCAGACAGATACAGTGCTTGACGCATATTGTGGCATGGGAACTATTGGTCAGTACCTTGCTCGGTATTGTCATAAGGTAGTGGGAATAGAAAGTCACCCAACAGCGATAGATGATGCCCTTAAGAGTGCAGGTAAAAATCGTATTGGCAACATCACGTTTTATAAAGGACGCACAGAACAAATACTGGATAACCAGCTAAAAGCAGGAGGGAAGTATGCATTTGATGTCATTGTTGTCGATCCTCCACGAGCAGGACTTCATCCAAAGGCGAGGCAGGCGATCTTGGCTCATGTACCAAAGAAGATTGTGTATGTCTCTTGTAATATGGCAACGTGTGCACGAGACATGGGTGACTTCTTAAAAGAAGGATACGAGCTACGGTCTGTACAGCCTGTGGATCTGTTTCCACACACAGCACACATCGAGACGGTCTCTGTCTTACAAAAGAAGTAAGCGGATTACTTACACGTTAGATTACACGCGCGTATTGCTATACCTGCATTTCCGTTACCAATTTTACAACCAAACTTGATACAGTTCCTGCAGAGGAATGAGCTTGAGGCATTACGAATGACTTCTGGTTGATCTTCACAAGACTGAGGCCTTTGATCAGGTGCAGTAACGATACCTGTTGGTACTGGACCGAATGACGGACTTGATACTGATGGAGAGGTAGGTGGCTGAGGAGGGGGTGCAGAAGGCGGTGGAGGATCTGGATTGGTACAAGGGCCTATGTTGCACTGACGTGCATCACAAGAAACTTGTACCGTTGGCGCCATACATTGTACATCTGGTTGATAGACTGGAATATCGCGGCAAGCGTCATACCAACAATTTTGCTGCGAACCATTTGGAGATGTGGATGGTTTATCGCAGGATTTATTACAGAAGTACTTAATGGTCTCTCCATTTGATCCTCGTTTCTCAAGCATTGCAGCACAATCTTTGTAGCATTGATCAAACTCTCCATTAGGGTTTGGTTTCGGCTGAGGAGTAGGTTTCGGCTGAGGCTTTGGTTTAGGTGGACGAGTAGTTGGCCCTTGCGGTGCTCCGTCACAAGCTTTTTTGCACAAGCGTAAAAGATTGTCAGGTGTCTCTTGTCCTCTTTTCTCTGTAAGACATTGAGATAGGCATGAGCTGATAAATTGATTTGGCTCTGGCTTTGGTTTAGGTATTGGAGCTGGAGGATCTATTGGTTTTTGGTTGCATTCTATTTGGCATACTCTTAACACTTCTTCTGGAGATCCAGATCCACCGAGGCTTGTAAGACACCGAGAGAGACACTCGCCTATAAATTTGTTGGGCTCTGGCTGTGGTTCGGGTTGTGGCTGAGGTTGTGGCCTTGGAGCATTCCATCCTCCTGGTTTACTACATTGCTTTTTACAGTAATATTTGATTGCAGAATCTGATCCTCTACCATGTGCAGCTTGTGCACATTCTTGAATACAGCCATTACCCATTTCTTCTGGTGGTCGTGTGGAAGGGCGGATTATTTGATGTGGAGTTGGACGTATTGTAGGAGCAGAAATCGACATTGGAATATAAGGCCTTGTTGTATCTACTGGAGAAATACTTGGTGCGGAACTTGATATCTGCCACTGTGGTTTTATAGATTTATCACAATACTCTGCACATTTATTGCGTACCTTGCTGCGCATATGCGAAGAGAGTGTTTTGCCTTTGGCAAATTTATCGAGGCACGTATCCGTACATATATTTCCTTCTGTTTGTAATCCTTTTTTTGGTGGAGGTGGAGGCGGTGGAGTTTGCGACCCAAGATATGTAGTGGCATAGCATTGTGCACTCCCTCTTCCGATGCATCGTCCAATTCCAGATATTCTCCCTGCCGCTTGTTGGCAGAGAATTTCGGGGTTTGTACCACTTCTATCATTGCAATTTACTTGAGATAGTTGGCATACATTTCCGTTTCCTATTAGTTGCACACAAAAACCACTGTTATTCGTGCACTGCAATCTTCCGGTAGGAGTATCACAAAATCCTACAGGAGCTCTGCATTGTGGTGCTGGGTTTGGGCCATCGCAAGGATTACCTCCACCCGTACCACCATTCGTACCACCACTCGTTCCTCCGGTTGTTCCACCACTCGTTCCTCCGGTTGTTCCACCACTCGTTCCTCCGGTTGTTCCACCACTCGTACCACCACTCGTTCCTCCACTCGGAGGGCGAAGATACTCTGCACTGCAATAGATTTCTACAGCATTTTGCGCACTTGTTGTACATTGAGGACTACAAGGGCAGGCTGCTAAACACTGATGTGTAGCGCATGTAGCCAATCTTCTACAATATGAATTTTGAATCCCATTTTCTTGGGTAGTTCCTTCTGGATACAGACGGTTACACTCGGTTACATCTGCAGAATATTGTTGATGACAGGGGCGCCTACATTCGGCTTCCTCAAAAGGTCCTGCAGATACTGCTGGTTGCTCTAGGGTCATTGCGCCCAATAGAAGGAGTACAGTACCGGGAACAATTATTTTTAGATGTATGTAGTTCATGGTATTTAATTCTATACTAGCATTTGATAAATATAGATTGACGATGTGATATATTTCTATGGTGAATATTACTCTTCTTGCTGTTGGCTCTCTCAAAACTTCTTGGGTAAAAGAAGGATGCCAGCAATATCTTGATCGACTATCTATCAATCTAATAGAAATACCAGCAAGTAAGCAGAAGGATTCGGTAAAACAATCAGAAGAGGAATCAGCTTCCATCATCAAACGATTAGATAAGATGAATGGCAAGATCTGGGTATTAGATGAAAAAGGGGAGAATCTCACTTCGCCTAGCTTCTCTGCAGCCTTAGAACAAATGGGCGATAGAGGAGAGTCTATCATCTTCGTTTTAGGGGGTGCATATGGACTCAGAGATGCAGTGTACAAAAAAGCTGATCGCCTCATTCGGCTTAGTGATATGGTTTTTCCGCATGAACTATGCAGGATAGTGCTTTTGGAGCAGATTTACCGTGCAGGCCAGATTACTAAAGGGACAGGATATCATCATTAAATCTATTGACCTTGGGCGTAAATCGCCTATCCTTTGCCCATCCTTCGAGAGGAATACTTTGAGAAGGATTTGTACTTATTTTCCTTCTCATATCCATGGCTGATCAGGATATAACTTGCCGCGATTGCGGTGCTACATTCGTCTTCACAGAAGGCGAGCAGGAGTTTTATAACTCCAAGGATCTCAGCGCTCCTCAGCGTTGTAAGGATTGCCGTGCTGCAAAAAAGAATGCACGCATGGGTGGTCCAAGAGAAATGCACGATGCCGTTTGCGCAAAGTGTGGTTCAGATTGTCAGGTTCCATTTAAACCTCGTCCAGAGGAAGAAGGTGGAAAGCCAGTTCTTTGCCGAGAATGTTTCTCTGCAGAGCGCGGGTAATTTCAATTCGACTCTAAAAAAATCCGATCACATCTGTGGTCGGTTTTTTTGTATTGATTGATATATCGAGATGAGTACCATCAACGTATAGATCCTGTATACTGCAAACTATGAAACTCAAAGAAATCCTCAAACTTACATGGCTTCCTGTCGTTGGAGCATCCCTCTGTTGCTTAAGCCCGGTGATCATCGTATTGCTTGGCCTTGGCACCGTATCGTTTGGTACATCTCTTGCCGATACATTCTACGGAGACTACAAATGGTGGTTCCGCGCATTTGGTGTAGTGCTTCTTATTCTCAGTATTATCTTTTATTACCGTGGCAAAGGAGTGTGTTCGCTCGATCAGGCGAAGAAAAAGCGTAATGAAATCATCAATACTGTACTTATATCACTTGTTGTTGCTGCGGTTGGATACGTGTTCTTCCTCTACGTCGTCGTCCACTATATTGGTGTGTGGATGGGGCTTTGGGTGTAGTGGTAGAC
>JAQCIJ010000011.1 GCA_027592135.1 bacterium
ACCATCAGAAATACAGCTACGCTTAGAGCTAGTAGTTTCAACGGTGGAATCATTGATACGAGTAACGAGACACAGACCAGTGTACTTTGTCCTACACCAAACCTTGCCATTACAAAGACCGTTAATAATAACACGATCAATCTCGGTGACGATGTTATCTACACAATAGAAGTAACGAACAATGGAACAGGACTGGCCGATGATGCTCAAGTCACCGATGCCATTCCAAACGGATTTACCTACAATGACGGTGCAAGTGATAGCCGTTGTAACCAAGTAGGAAGCAATGTGATCTGTGGACCTGTAGATCTTTCTGCAGGTGCAACAACAGAATTTGATCTCAACTTTACCGCAACCTACCCTGTTATCTGTGATAGCACAGTACCAAACAGAGCATATGTAGAAGCACTCAACCACAGTATAGTTTACAGCAGCATTGTCGATGTGTACGTTACCTGTCCTCGTGCAGTCCTTGATATTACTAAGGTTGCGGACAAAAGCACTGTAGAACACAACGATCTTGTAACATTCACCATAAATGTAGAAAACACGAGTGGTAATATTGCAAGAAACGTGGCCGTATCAGATACGATTCCAGATCACCTCATGTACTTGGATGCAAACTCTGACGCCGCATGTGCCCAAGTAGGAAGCGATGTAAAGTGTGGACCATTCGATCTTGCAGCAGGTACAAATCGTGATCTTGATCTCGTCTTTAAGGTTTTGGATACCGCTCCATGTGGAAGTACAATCGCAAACCTTGCCGATGTCAATGCAGACAATGCAGCACCATCTTGGTCGAACCAAGAAGATATCACTGTGAACTGTCCACAACCTGGCATCAGTGTTCAGAAGATTGTAGACCTATCAACTCTTTCAGGAGGATCAGGTATACAGGAAATTGAGTATGCTATCGAAGTAAGCAACACAGGACTTGCAGACCTTACAAATATCGAAGTTCTCGATGCCATTCCTGCAGGGCTTAGCTACCTAGACGGTGTTAGCGACAGTCGTTGTGATGAAGTGTCAGGAAGCATTGAGTGTGACGAATCGCTTATCCTCCCTGGCCAAGATACAACGTTCATCATCACATTTGCAATTGATACTGATACGTACTGTGGTCAGACATTTTCTAACTACGCTTCTGTCGTTTCAGATCAAACAACAAGCGTACTGACAAATACGGTAACCACAACTGTTAGCAACTGTCCTACAAACCCCAACTTCACAGCAACAAAGACTGCAAGTGAAACTACTGTAGAAATTGGTGATACATTCCACTACACAATCACACTCGAAAATACTGGAAGTGCAGAACTTACAGGCCTCTGGATAATC
Organism: bacterium; assembly: GCA_027592135.1. GTDB lineage: Bacteria > Patescibacteriota > Gracilibacteria > Peribacterales > Peribacteraceae > UBA2170. The sequence continues at coordinate 1,339 of JAQCIJ010000011.1, forward strand.
GATCAGATTCCTGCAGGACTTACATTCATCGATGCAAGCCCAACAAACCCAGACTGTTTCCTTCAAGGAAACGCTGTAAAGTGTGGAGATGATCCTATCGCTATCGGAGCCACTGCCACCTATGACATCTACTTCACCGTAAACCACTACGCGCAGTGTGGAACCATCGATAACATCGCTCAAATCCTCTTCCTTGGAAACAATCTAGACGAATACACGAACACCGAGCGTATCACTGTAGCGTGTCCTGATGCTGATCTTCAGGTAACCAAAATTGCCAGTGCAAGCGAAGTGAATATCGGAGACGTATTTCTTTACACAATACGTGTCAACAACATTAGTCCTATAGATGCTATCAATGTAAATGTCTTCGACAGTGTAATCGATGAACTCACTTTCCGATCAGATATCAGTTCTATTGAATGTAGTCTTGATCCTATCAATGATGAAATATCCTGTGGATCTGTCAATATTGCAAGTGGTGGATATGCAGAATTCTTTGTGTACTTCGAGGTAAATAACTACGCAGTCTGTGGTTCTACGATCTACAACCAAGCAGAAGCAATTGCCGATAACGCAGGCCCTGCACTTTCAAACTCAGAAAGTGTAGACATCATCTGTAACACACCAGAAGCAGATCTTGAGATACAGAAAACAGGAGATTCTCAGATTATGCGAGGAGACACACTAGTCTACCAGCTCCTTGTTACAAACAATGGGCCAGACGATGCAGAAAATGTTACGATTACCGACTTTGTTCCTGATGTTCAAATACAAGACACAAGCAACCGTACGAACCTTATCTTTAATGCAGCACAATCAGACAGTGCATGTTACCAAGCGGGAAACACGATTACCTGCCCAGGATTAGACATCGATGCAGGAGATGACCTTCTTATTAACGTAGCATTCGATGTGCCATTCAACGCTCACTGTGCCAAACCTATAAGAAACTACGTAGAAGTATGGGCTACAACATTTGACCCAATCAGTGCTAATAACGAAGACGAGCACTACGCAACTGTTATCTGTGCTACCAACACATTGAACATCCAAAAAGTTGGACCACCAATTGTTCGTAAAGGAGATCTCATTACCTACACAGTACGTGTTGAAAATAACCTCGGATACGACACAACGCGGAACCGAATGATTGACCCAATCCCCGGTCACTTAGACTACGTCAGTGCAAACGACTCTAGTTGCTACAAAGAGACACAGACGAACGAAGTTATCTGTGGAGAATTCGATCTAGCCGCAGGAGACTTCATCGAGTTTCAACTAACATTCCGCGTAAAGAATACTGCAATCTGTAACCGCAACATCATAAACATTGCAGACGTATGGTCCAACCACCCAGGAGTGAACCCAGAGTGGAGTAACGCCGTAAGTACAAAGGTACTCTGTGATGCAGTGCTCGTAATCAGCAAGACGGATCACCGTACAACTGTAAGTCCAGGACAATCAATGCTCTATGAAGTACTTGTAACCAATACATCAAGCTCTGATGCAACAACGGTGACAATAGTAGATACACTTCCAAGTAACTTCGTATTCTCCAATGCTAGTGCTGGAGGCGTATACAATGCATCTAGTCGCACAGTGACTTGGGTAATTGATATCGATGCATTCGATACAGAGATTCTCTCTGTATCAGGAGCAGCAAACGCAAACGCGCAAAGTGGCAATACGCTTCTCAACCAAGTATGTATCCAAAATGGTGCATGTGCTAGTGATACTACTACTGTAACGGGCAATCAGACTCCAATCTTTAGAATCGTAAAGACGGACCACCGTTCTACGGTTAAACCTGGCGAGACACTTACGTACGAAATCGTCGTAAGTAACATCAGTAATACTGATGCTCCTACTGTAGAAGTTATCGATACCTTGCCACAGCACGTAACATTCGTCAGCGCGAACGGTGGTGGGGTATTCAATAACAACGGAAAAGTACGATGGACTGGCGGACTAGACGCTAACTCATCTGTCATTCTCGAAGTAGTAGTAACAGTCGATGCAACAGCTCCAGATAACTTCTTCCTTCTAAACCAGGTAGAAATCACTGGAGGTCCATCTGATGACGATATCACAAAGGTGGTACTCGACCCTATCGCAGAAGGATGTATCGACATTAAGAAGGAGACATTCACTGCAGAAGGAACTCCTCTTACTCCGGTGACACAATTCACCTTCACGCTTGATGGTGGAACACAGACTGTCCTCAACAACAGCCTTGGAAACGCTAGGTTCATAAACGTTCCAGTGGGTAACCACACAATTACCGAAACAATTCCTGCTGGTTGGACACAAGAGAATGTGACACCAGCCGGAGGAATAGTATCTGTACCTGCAGGAAGCACATGTGCAACAGTGACATTCAAGAATAAGCAAGTTGCTGTAGGAACTGCTCAGTTTACTATCTCAAAGACAGATAACCTCGCAACTGCAGAGCCAGGAGATACTCTCACCTACAGAATGGAGATTAGAAACATCTCTACTATCGATGCGACAAACGTCGAAGTAAAAGATACCGTTCCTGATTACACAGAGTTCATCTCTGCAAGTGACGGTGGAAGCAAAAATGGAAACACGGTAACTTGGGTCTTTCCTATCGCAGCTGGAGCAACAAAGAGCTTCGAGATGAGGGTAAACATTGAGGAAAACGCCGACGACGGCGATGTAATCTTCAACCAAGTAAGAATCACTAATGGTCCATCTGCTACAGATACCACACGTATCGAAGACGATAATGATAATGATGATGATGATGATAATGATGATAATGATGATGACGATACTGATATTCGTGTAACCATCAACGACGATCCAGATCCAATCGATATCTGTAACGACGACGATCTCGAATACGAAATCCGCCTCACCAACTCCTCAAACTCTAACGAAGAAGTAGATGTGATTGCTATCATCGATAGCGATACCGACTACCAAAGCTCGAGCGATGGTGGAAAAGAAAAGAGTGGAGATCGTGTCGAGTGGGATAATGTAAAGGTGAACCGTAACTCAAACCGCACATTGCGCCTTCGTGTCCGTGTCGAAAGCGGTGCACGAGATGGTGATACACTACGACTTCGTGTCGGAGTAAGTGACGGTGACGAAGACACCGAAGTGACCAGAGTACGCAACAATGGTTGTGCTGATGATGATGACGAGGGTACTCCTTCTACTACTACTCCAGACCTTACCATCGATAAAACGGCAAACACCTCAGAAGCACTTGCAGGAAGTTCCGTATCGTACACCATCACTATCCGCAACACTGGTGGATCTGACATCTCTGATGCCATCCTTACCGATGACTACCCAGAACAGTACGTAGACATTACCGATACAGGTGGAGGATCTGATGCTGGAGGACGCCTCACATGGAACCTTGGAACACTTCGGTCTAACTCTACAACAGTCGTACGATACAACGTGCGCCTAAAGCCAGGAGTGACTCGTGGAACAACAATCCGCAACACAGCAACTGTACGCAGTGGAACCATCACCAGAACGGATGACCACGTGATCGTTGTCCCTACGCCACCACAAACAGGACTGGGAGGATTTATAAAGAGTCTTACACAGTCCGAAAGTTACCTCTCAGAAGTAAACACTGAAACCTCTACACTTGTAGCAGTAGTGCCTCAGCAAAGAGAAGTAAGCGCTACAACCCTTCCACTCGTGATATGGATCACGACAATGCTCACAGGACTTGGTATGGGTGGAATGTTCGGACGAAAGTTCTTGTTCTAAAGAAAGAAACCGAAGAATCCGAAGAGTCCAAGGAAAACGAAGTACCTAGGATTCCTCGGTTTCCTCGGTTTCTTCGGATTCCTTTCTTCACGTATCCCCTAATACAAACCCCTCAATCATCTTCGGAAGTCCTACAAAACTCTCGCGTAGGGTATCCATCTCTTCCGTCATAAATGTGCTAAGAACCCAATTACTCAGATCTTGCCCTACAGGAGGCCCACCAAGTCCAATACGGATACGGGGAAAGTCTTCTCCGTAAATATCCACAATAGACTTTAAGCCATTGTGTGTCCCAGGTCCCCCCTTCATCCGTAAACGCAATTCCCCAAGAGGGATATCGATATCATCAGATAAAATAAGTACCTGAGTATCTGGGGCAAGCTTGTAAAAATCTACAAGCTTACGAACACTATCACCAGACAAGTTCATAAATGTTTTGGGCTTTACAAGTAATACAGGAGCTATGCCTACGCGTGCCTCTTGGATAAACGCATCAAACTTTTGCTTATCCTGCCAGTCGCCCTGGCCAAACTCTTCGCTTAACGTATCGATCGCAAGATACCCTGCATTGTGTCGAGTGCGCTCATACTGAGCTCCAGGATTTCCCAAGCCAAAAATAACGAGAATAGGTTTCACAAAAAAATTATAACAGAGAACGCGTCGCTTTTAGTAGCGCTTCGGTAGCTTTCGTAGCCTCGCGTTCAGACACAACTATCTGTGGCTCATGGGCTATACGATTACGAAGCTTGTGCGCATTCCATACAGGTTGTTCGTTCGGTAATTTTGATCCATGCGTTCTCAGCAACTCCGCCATAGATCCCTGTACTCCTAACGACTTGAGCGCTTCATGAAGCACCTTGTCTGCCTCGAGTACTCTCTTAGCTTGGTCTTTCACTGATGGAATATGATTGATAAGTGACTGAATACGAGAGCGTGCATGAATAGGAATTCTTTTTTTTCTCGAGAGCATAAAAAACACCACCATGAGCACAAGCGCGATAATAGCTATAAGATATTCCATAGCTACTCGTCGTCATCTTCGTATTCATCATCGTCGTCGGCGCTATTGAATTGTTCGAGGCTTACCTCACGTGCAACAATTTGAGCCAAAATATCCTGTACATGTTTTGCATCTGTAAGATTTTTACCATGTAAGTATCCCTCCATGGACTGCAAAATAATTGCTTCGATTGCACGAGGATTTTTAACACTATCCATAGAAAGTACACTCCCTGATGATATTTTTTCTACGCCGATAGTTCCAAAACGCATCACTGTTCCCATCAGTCCCTGGATCTCATAACTTACTCCTTGAATATCGCTATACAGCACTCTGGTAGATTGGCGATGAAACCAACCATGCCATTCCACATCGATGATTCCTTGGTTGGTAATAATCCACGCATCGAGATAGTAATCATAAAAACTGCGTAATGCCCACACTAGAGTAGCAATACTAGAAAGTGCAGAAGCGTAAAATATAAACGTGTTCTGGATAAAAGCAAATACGGCCCACGCAAAACCAAATGCAAGAACTGGCCAGAACAAATACTTCAAACCAAGTATCCAGTGCTTGTGCACTACTGTGATGATTTCTTCATCATCATCAACATGTCGGTGGAAGTGCTTTTGACCTACGAGCATGTTTTTATTATAGAGGAAATTGGGAATTTGGGAACTTTCACCGTATACTCTTTGCAATGAAATCCGCTAAACAACACGGTCTCTGGTTCCACTTGTTCGATGTTTTACTCAACATTGTCATCATAGTGGGTGTTGTAGCGGTCATTCGTACATTTTTGGTTTCACCATTTCAGGTAGAAGGAAACTCTATGCTGTCTACCTTGGAACACAAAGAGTACATTATAATTAATAAACTGGCCTATCATATCGGATCTCCAGAAAGAGGAGATGTTGTCATATTTCGACCACCAAATGACCCAAAGCGCCCTTACGTTAAGCGTATTATCGGTGTGCCAGGTGATTACATCACCATTGAAGATGGGTATGTGTCTATTCAACCAAAAGAATCCGATACACTTACAACTATTGATGAATCCTACTTAAACAGTAAAAACCTCGGGCGAACATATCAGGCACCTCCAAGCTCTGGAAACACGGATTTCATTCCGTATACCGTCCCTGAAGGGCGATATTTCCTCTTAGGAGATAACCGCCAGGGAAGCCTAGATAGTCGCAGTTTTCGCGATGAATCGGGGGAAGATATCCCCTACGTAGAAGAAGACAGCATACTGGGCAGAGTGTGGCTTATCGCCTTGCCAATTCGAAAGATACACGCTCTAGAAACTCCGATCTATGACCTCTAATATGTACGGATTTCCTTGCACACACGTACAAGAAGAGTATAATACTGATATACCACCCCTCTGAGGGGTTTTTTATTACGGAAATCTCTACTATGGGAACGTATATCAACGAAGCCATCACAGAACTTAGACATGTCCGTTGGCCTACCCGCCAACAAGCTATCCGTCTTTCGGTTATTACTATTGGATTCACTACAGCTGTAGCGATTGCCTTTGGTGGTATCGACTACGTCTTAAACCAAATCGTTAAAGTCCTTCTCTCACTCACTTACTAAACAGATTATGGGAAAGCAAGACCCAACCGCAGGAAGAAACTGGTATGTTGTTCACACATACTCTGGATATGAAGATGCTGTAAAAGAGGCACTTGTACAGCGTATTGAAAGCTTTGGAATGGGTGACTATATCTTCGATATTCAAGTTCCTAAAGAAAAGCAACTTACGTTCCGTAAAGGAGAACCAATAGAGGAAGAGAAAAAGCTTTTCCCTGGTTATGTTCTTGTGGACATGACTGTGACTGACGAAAGTTGGTACTTAGTGCGTAATACACCTAACGTAACAGGATTTGTAGGCTCTGGAAACATTCCAGTACCTGTAACTCCAGAAGAGTTCGGTGTTATCGAACGCAGAGTTGGAGAACAAGAAGCCAAGTTTAAATCAGACTTCCAAGTTGGTGACCTTGTGGTTATCGTCGATGGACCATTTAAAAACTATGATGGAACTGTTGATGGTGTGGATATCAACAAGGGAAAGATTACTGTTAATGTTCTGATCTTCGACCGAGAAACACCTGTAGAGCTCGACTTTACACAGGCGAAGAAGAAGTAGTTTGTAGTTAGAATACGCACTACAACGCCGCACAAAAACAGTGTAAAGATACTGGCAGGAGGTAAAAATTACTGATACTAAAGAGGAAAAGTGGAATTCTTTTGCAGTCATTCGATAAAACTGTTGTTAAAATGAACAACAGTTATTCGTAAATTATTCATTATTCATTACCGCCCTCACTCTCCTCGGCAACATCACACTTAATCCCACAAGTTGAATCCCCTGTCCTATCGCGAATCCAATCGCGAGGCTGTAGACCCCATAGGTAGGGGCTAAGTACCACGCAGCCGTAATCGCACTTGCACCATTTAACACACTAAAGATCGCAGGAGTTGTCGTATGCTTTGTTGCATAGAACGCCCGAAGCAATAAATGGTTGATACTTTCAAATGGAATACTGATTGCATAAAATGTCAGACATAATGTAAACACCGGAAGCACATGCGTAAGGCTGACAAGACGAGCGGCAATTGGCGCTACCATTACGAGTACTATTGCTCCAGGGATAGTCATTACCAACATAAAGAGAATTCCCTTACGCAAATAAATATAGTACCGCTTCTTTTCTTTCTTAGCAGATGCCTGACTTAATAAAGAGAATGCAGATTGTGCGAGTGCTATACCTGCAACCCCAACTGCAACTGACTGAAAGTTTCTTGCATAGGCATTGATGGTAATCGAACCCGCATCAAGTCCGGATGCTACTGTATCAAACAAAAGTAGCTGTGCCTGGAGAGCACCAAGGGCAAGCATGCGAGGCCACATGAGATGAAGAAGTTCTGAGAGGTCTGGATGGAAAATTTGAAATGTTGAAATGTTGAAATGTTGAAAACCTCCTTGAAGTCCAATCGCAAAAAATCTTAAGAGGACATAAACAACCGCCCCCCCAAGCGTCCCAAACATTGGGCCATATACACCGTACTGTGGGGTAAGATAGATAGTTCCGAGTATCGTCCCCAATGTGTACAGCATTGGCGTGAGTCCGTAGATCCAATACTTCTGTATAGTAATAAGATACTGACCAAATGCATTACCAAAGACAAAAAGAAAATTCGTTATAAGTGCAAGCCGTGCAAAGTCGATATACAGCACAAGTGACGGTCCAGTAAAGCTAACAAGATACGGAGCGATCTGATCCATAAACAAACTCAGGACCAAAGCAACTAGTCCAAATACAATTGCCGCAAGCGTGACAATGGAATTGAGAAGGTCATGCATCTCTTTCTTCTTCCCGTCTGCATGGTACGAAGCCAGCATTGGAACAAGTGCCACAGAGAACCCCGCCATAATCATCATCTGAAAACAGAGGTCCGAAGGACGAAACGAGGCAATGTAAATATCGACTGTATCAAGGCCAGGAAAGGTTGATGCCAACGTACGATCTCGGATCAGTCCCATAAGAGAAGCGCCTAGCTGCATAACAGCCAAAACTGCCGCTCCTCCGAGGATACGATTCTGGCCAAAATGTGCCTTGAGGGCTCTCATACACACAAGATAATACCAGAAAATTGCTTGAAGTAGGGCAATATTTACGCAGATCCCACTCCACCTTTTTTTACCTTGCCACAAAAACAAAAATTATTTGCTACACTAGACATGAAATTCATAAAACGTGTATTTGTAGAGAAAAAAGCTACATACACTACATATTGTGTCACATATTGCATTGAGGCACTAGATAATACATACTCATTCCTACGCGGTTCCCACGCGGAAGACGCAACGCCCACCATTAAAAACAGTCACCTCTATGCGACTGAGTTTATTTTACTCTCTTTTTTCTTTGCAATGTCTACAGCATTTAAAACAGATAACGCCTCTATCCTCTCCGCTATTCAAAAATCCATCGTGATTAAAAAGCGTAATGGTAGTGCGATTGGTTTTGATGAACGACGCATAGCAGATGCTATAGAAGCTGCCTTTCGATCGACCTTTGAAATTTCGGAAGAGCAGGAGCTCGAACCGTACATGCAAAATAATATCGCTATCGTTGTACACACGGTGGTTCTCAATGTCATAAAGAAAGCGTCAGAGAATAATCTTATCGATGTAGAAACTATTCAAGATACTGTAGAAGAAGCTCTTATGAGTAACGACTTTCACAATGTTGCAAAAGTCTACATTCTCTACCGTGCAAACAGAGCACGAGAGCGTAAGCGTGATATCTTTAAGAAACGCATCTGCCTAAAGCCCTACGAGTATCCAGAGCTTCTCGAGTACAACGATGCCATACGGCACTCGTACTGGATTCACACAGAGTTTAACTTTACGAGTGACATTCAGGATTTCAAGGTCGGAATAAATGAAACAGAGCGCAATGCCATCAAGAATACAATGCTCGCAATATCGCAGATTGAAGTTGCCGTAAAAACCTTTTGGGGAAACGTCTACGACAAAATGCCAAAGCCAGAAATTGGTGCAGTTGGAGCAACTTTTGCAGAAAGTGAAGTACGCCACCACGATGCATACTCTCATCTACTAGAAATTTTGGGGCTCAACCAAGAATTTGAAGACATCATCCATAACCCTGTAATTATGGAACGTGTGCATTACCTAGAGCTCGCTCTAAAAAATGCACGAAGTGAAGACAAAGAAGAGTACACCCAATCCATCTTACTGTTCTCTTTGTTTATCGAGCATGTATCACTGTTCTCGCAATTCCTTATTATCATGGCGTTTAACAAGCACCGCGATAGACTTAAGGGTATCTCGAACGTGGTAGAAGCTACATCTAAAGAAGAGCAAATCCATGGAAACTTTGGGATCGAAATCATTAATATTGTGAAGCGGGAAAACCCAAGCTGGTTCGATGCAGAACATCAAAAAACTGTTCAAGACCTCTGCATGCAAGCGTATGAATCCGAAAGTAAAATCATCGATTGGATATTCGAACAGGGAGAACTCGACTTTCTTCCTAAGAATGTCATTCAAGAATTTATTAAAAATAGACTTAATAACTCTTTACGTAGCATTGGAGTCGACCCAATATTTGAGACAGATGCAGCACTTCTTAAAGAATCTGAATGGTTTGATGACGAAATTATCGGAACCAAGCACGGTGATTTCTTTGTCAAGAGATCTATAAACTACAACAAACGAAGTAAAAGTATTACCAGCGCTGATTTATTCTAGCTACACTCACCCCCACCGTGCATATGAAATGGCTTACTGAAAATAGTAGAAAGTTTCTCGAACTCGGATACCTCGAAGAAGGAACAAGTCCCGAAGAACGTATACGAGAAATCGCAGACCGCGCTGAAGAAATCAATGGAGTCGAAGGGTTTGCCGATAAATTCTATGACTATATGTCCAAAGGATATTATTCTTTGGCATCTCCGGTGTGGTCGAACTTCGGGAAAAAGCGTGGCCTTCCTATTAGTTGCTTTGGATCCTGCCTAGAAGATGACATGGGAGAAATCTTATTTACCCAAGCAGAGGTAGGAATGATGTCGAAGTTAGGAGGAGGAACATCAGGATACTTTGGTAACCTGCGTCACCGAGGAGCAGATATTAAAAACAATGGAGCCTCTTCTGGTGCTGTGCACTTTATGCAGCTCTTCGACAAAATCGTCGATATCGTAAGCCAAGGAGCAACACGCCGAGGTCAGTTTTCACCATACTTGCCTATCGAACACCCCGATGCAGATGAGTTCCTCGAAATAGGAACAGAAGGAAACCCTATCCAAAAACTAACGCACGGAGTGTGTGTAGGTGATGCATGGATGAAAGACATGATTGATGGTGACGAAGCAAAACGTGCACTCTGGGCAAAAGTCATCCAGAAGCGAGGCGAAATTGGGTACCCATATATCTTCTTTACTGACAATGTAAACAACAACACTGTCGATGTGTACAAAGACAAAGGTATGAAAATTCTTGCCAGTAACCTCTGTACAGAAATCATGCTGCCAAGCACGAGTAAAACATCATTTGTCTGTGTGCTTAGTTCTATCAATATTCTGCACTACGACGAATGGAAAGACACCGATGCCGTAGAAACTCTTACGTACTTTTTGGATGCAATCGTGACGGAGTTTTTAGAAAAGCTCGAAGCATACCGAGACTCAGCGGACGAGGATGATAAAAAAACTTTCCTCTTCATGGAACGTGCCTATACCTTTGCTAAGCAACACAGGGCCTTAGGGTTGGGGGTTCTTGGATGGCACTCGTACTTGCAGTCCAACATGATAGAGTTCGAAAGCCGTGACGCTGCGAAGTTGAATCACGATATTTTTAAGATGATCCGTGAGCGCACGTACGCAGCATCTGCAGAGATGGCAGAGAAATACGGCGAACCAGAAGTGCTTAAAGGATACGGAAGGCGTAATACGACATTGATGGCTGTTGCCCCTACGACATCCTCTGCGTTTATTTTGGGTCAAGTATCACAAGGTATCGAACCGGTATGGTCTAACTGTTACGTCAAAGATATCCAGAAAATGAAAACGACGATTAAAAACCCATTCTTGCAAAAACTTCTTGAAGAAAAGGGCAAAAATACTGATGACATCTGGAAAGACATTCGTGACCACGATGGTTCGTGCCAGCATCTCGACTTTTTGTCTGAGAAAGAAAAAGAGGTCTTTAAGACCTACCCCGAGCTCGACCAAATGGCGATTATCTACCAAGCCTCGGTGCGGCAAGAATTTATCGACCAAGGGCAATCGCTCAATATCATTGTGCACCCCGATACTCCCGTTAAAGATATTAACGAGCTCTACATCACCGCATGGAAACAAGGGATCAAAACGTTGTACTACCAGCACAGCATGAACGCCGCACAGCAACTGAACCTCAAGCAGGTGTGCAAAGCGTGTGAAGGGTAGTAAATGTATACCAAAGTTGATTCTCAATTTGGTAAAGATCCTGCATAATCAACCTGTGACTATCTCCCCTTCTTTAACGACGCTTCCCTTCTCGACTGCGAGTGACGATGAAATTTCGAAACTGCTGAAAGAATATCAAATCGGCCTGACTGTCGATGAAGCAAAAAAGATTGTAGACCTCCTCGGAAGAAACCCAACCCTAACCGAAGCGGTAATCTGGGGCATACAAGGAAGCGAGCACTGTAGCTATAAATCTAGTCGTCGATTTTTAAAGAACTTTGTCACCGAAGGGAAACACATAATCCTCGGCCCTGTCGAAGATAGTGGAATCGTTGCCATAACAGATAGCACAGATGGAAAGCGTTGGGGTTTTGTGGTGACCCATGAATCCCACAACCACCCAAGCCAGATTGTTCCTTTCGAAGGTGCTGCTACAGGAATAGGGGGAACTGTCCGCGATGTGCTGTGTATGGGGGCGCGTGTTATCGGTTGTATGGATATGCTGCGGCTTGGAGATTTAGAAACAAAAGAATCAAGGACGATCGCCAAAGAAGTTATTCGAGGAATTGGCGGATACGGAAACCCTTTGGGAATACCAAACCTTGGTGGAGATACGGTGTTTGATAGTGGGTATAACAGCAACTGTCTCGTAAATGCTATCGCTCTTGGAATTGTTCGAGAAGATGAAATCATCCACAGCTACTGTCCCGCGGAAGCAGGAGAAGTGGGATACGACATCATCCTCGTCGGAAAACCTACCGATAGATCAGGTTTTGGAGGAGCATCGTTTGCCTCCGCCTCTATGGAAGAAGACAAAAGCGAACAAAACAGTGGAGCGGTTCAGGAACCAAACCCCTTCCTCGAACGTCACCTACTAGCATCATTCTATGCACTATTTGACTGGCTCGTTGCAAACAACAAACTCGATAAGATCAGCTGTAAAGACTTAGGCGCTGGTGGTGTCGTCTGTGCTTCTGTAGAACAAGTCGTCGACCAGGGCTTTGGAGCCACTGTAAACTTGGATAATGTGCACACCGGACTAGAGGGGCTTCCTGCAGAAGTTATCGCCTGTGCAGAAACACAGGAACGACTCTGCTTTACGTGCCATCCAGATCTAACAGAACATATCCTCAAGCACTTCAACGTTACCTGGGACCTGCCAAGTGTTGCCAAAAACGCACGGGCAAGCTTAGTGGGAAAAGTGACAACTGATGGTATCTACACCTGCACCTATAAAGGAGAAATTGTCTGCGAAGCCTCGGCTGAAGCGCTGACGTGTGGAATTCAATATAAACGTCCAACCAATTTACAAACATTGGACCGTAAAGAACCAGAGATCACATGCAAAGATGACAAGTTGCGAGTTGCAAGTTGCAAGTTGCAAGTTTCTATCACAGAAGTATTCGCAACTATGCTTGCACACCCCAATCACGCCTCTAAGTCCCCTGCATTCTTGCACTTTGATAAAAATGTAATTGGGAACACGATCATCGAAGCAGGTGAAGCAGATGCAGCAGTGATAGCTCCTCTACAAGATTTACAGAGTTATGTATTAGATGGGCAGCACCCAGGATGGGATCTATCCGAAGAGCAGCGTTGGCGCGGAGTCGCTATCGCTGCAGATGGAAATGGACGGTACGGTCGCATCGACCCATATTGGCAAGGAGTAAATGCCGCAGTCGAATCGATGTATAACGTTGTTGCCGTTGGTGGAACACCACGCGCGCTTACCGATTGTCTTAACTACGGAAACCCAGAAATCCCTGAACAACTTGCTCAGCTCGAAGCAGGTGTCCAAGGAATCGCCGATGCAGGAAAATCTATTCATTTCGAAGGAGAACCTGTTCCGGTTATCTCTGGAAACGTATCGCTCTACAACGGAAAACCCAATGGATCTGCCATCGACCCAACAGCCATCGTATCGTGTACAGGAATTCTCCCAGATGCGAGAAAAGCTGTCACCATGCAGCTCAAAAACTCAGACTCTACCATTATTCTTCTTGGAGAACGCAAAGATGAATGTGGAGGATCTGCGTACTATCAAATTCTCGAAGAGCTCGCAAAAGCGGATCGAGATACCCTACTCGGTGCCAATGTGCCAAAGCCTGACTTCGATGATACTGCCAAAATGCTCAATCTGGTCTTAGGACTCATCCGAGGAGGTGTCATCGATAGCTGCCATGATATTGCTGATGGAGGCCTCGTACTTGCCGCTTTTGAGATGATGCTTCCTCAACGAAGACAAGGAGGCTCTATTGGTCTAGAACTTGATCTAGATGCCCTAGAAAGCCCTCTAAATAGCGACAAACTGCTATTTTCTGAGTCACACGGGTTCCTCGTAGAAACTTCGGAAGAAAAGGCCTCACAAGTGCTTTCTGATGCCGAGAAAGCAGGTCTAGAGGCAAAAGTACTGGGTAAAACAACCAAAAACGCATCTCTAAAGATTCAACGAGGTGAAACCAGTCTCCTAGACCAGGAGATGCAAAAATTACATCATATTTGGGAAAACGGACTAAAGTCTCAACTAGTATAGATAAGAATACTTGACATATGTTGATATGAGTGTTTTAATAACCCTCCTATTTTCGTGGCTTTATACCCCCCTTCGCCATGGTACAACTATCTACTCTCTCTACTATGAGAACACTTAAAGCTTTATCTACTGGCCTTGCAAGTATTGCTCTTCTCATGAGTGTTGGACTATCCGAGCAAGCTCACGCTGCAGGCACTATAGAAGTACGTTCAGACCCTACAAACGTTGCTTTTGAAATGAAGAGCCTCATAGATGGTTCTGTATATTCTGGAGTTACTCCAATGGTCTTTACGAATATGCCTCCTGTAACCTACACCGTACGTTACGATATCCAGCCTTCATGTGAAGTACAAAAAGATATACACCGTGAACTTATCAGCGGTAGCCGTTTAATTTTCTGGAAAAACTTTACTTGTGGTGACCAGCGTATTCCTCTTGCAGGACGCACTGCAAAGCGCATCGGTACTGATACTCCAGTTAAACCTTACGTTAAACCTAATGCTCACGTTGATATGCCTGCAAAACGCATTGTTCAAACAAGCTCACAATCAGAAGTTGTTGCTGGTGGAAGTATTCGCTACACCGTCTCTATCTCTAACATGACTCGTGGAACACTACACAACATCGATGTTGTCGATCGTTACAATCCAGAAATGATCGATATCATCCAGCCTCTTCTTGATGGTGGTGTTATCAAAGAAAACGAGATTATCTGGAGCATCCCAGAACTCTTTGCAGGACAGTCTTGGTCAACAACCTTTACAGCTCGTACAAAGCCGCATCTCGTAGCTGGTGACCGTATCGTTCTTATGGCTCACGCGTACAGTGACGAAGCAGACTTCGATCTCTACCCAGAGGCTTGGAGCTCTGTAGCTGGAGTTGGAATCGCTTACATGCCACAGACTGGAGGAAAATATGATCTCCTCTTTGTACTCGCAGCCCTCGTTGGCGCTGCCTTCATTACGAATCTCACAATCAGCAGAAAGCAATAAGGAGCGTACAGTAGAAGTGTTCCGTCAATGTGGCCGCAAGGCTGCTTTGACGGATGCATGTATTTTTTTACTTTGATTGCATATCGCGGAAGAAATCGCCAAACTATGGGTCCGAAACCTTCTCCGAAATCCCATGAAACAATTCTTCTCTCTTACAGTCTTAACAGGTCTCATGCTTGCGTTACTGCCTACTCCCCCCCTGTATGCACAGGAACTCGAAGGCATTGGAAGTATTTCTTTTCAGCAAATAGCCCCAGAAGAAGACCCAGATGTCATAGGAACGTGGACGCTTGTACGACCGGGAAATATTCGTACAGAAGGTGACGAGAAAAATTTTAATTTCGAAGAACTCGAAGCGGGAATGTACACATTCTCTACAGTTCTTCCGCAAGGAACATCAGCAGTGATAGAGCTTTTGCTCAATGGACAACTCGTAGAATCTGTAGAAAGGCCACAGATATCTATCCCTCTTGATGGCTTGGACAGATACCTTATTAAAATCACCTACACATACAGTCGAACAGGATTGGTTGCAGTAAACAGTTCTCCTGGAGGATTAACATTTACGCTTAAAGGGCCAAATGAAACTGTGCATGTCGGTCAAACCCCTGCCTCATTTACAGGGCCAGAAGGACAATGGACTGCGTACTTCGAACAAATTGAAGGGTGTCCTAAAATACCTGCACAATCAGACAAACTTGTAAAAGATAGCCGTATAACACTCTCTGTAAGTATTATCTGTGACAACTTGAAAGATTCTGACATTGGAAAGCAGCAAGAGAAATCTCTCGAGTTTGTTACCGTAACTGTTGATGGCAGAAATGTGATTTTCGAAGATGTGCACACAGAAGATTGGTTTGCACCCTATGTCTATACCGTAGCAAAAACAGGTATAATAAGTGGATATAAAGACGAATCTGGAAATCCAAAAGGCATCTTTGGTCCTAGTGAAAATGTCACCATTGCGCAACTTTCTAAAATTGCACACGAATTAAGTGGATTGGATGAAACAAAAATTCGTGTCCCAGTTATAAATACCAAAGCGAAGAATACGTGGTTTGAACAGTATTTTGCCTCTGCAGAGCAACTATGGTGGGAAGTATGGCGAGACAGAAGAATAAACCCAGCCAGACCTGCTAAACGAGATGAGGTTATCGCCACTATTCTACGTGCTCTCAACGTAAGAAGAGTTTGGGCAGAAGGTAAAACATTTAGTGATGTAAAACCGACTGATAAATATGCAAGTGCAATTGAAACTGCAGCGGCGGATGGACTTATTGATATAGGGGAAAAATTTCGATCAGATGACCCTATCAATCGAGCAGAAATGGCGAAGATTATTGCAAGAGCTATTGATCTCTACATCGAAGATACCTCAGAGTCGCGAGGAAAAGTTAGCCAGTAGTCAGTTGCTCTGCAACGTGCGTTACGTCACCTGCACCCATCACAATAAGAACGTCATCCTGTTGTAATATTTTACAACAGAGTTGTTCTTTGGCTTGCTCTAGCGATCCTCCATATACAGTTTCTGCATGGATATCTGCAGTAAATTGTTCGATATCCACAATTCCTTTCTCGACATCTGGACGGGCATCATAAATATCGGTCGTTACGACGAAGTCAGCCCCATCGAACGCTATAAGAAAATCATTGTAGAACCGAATCGTTCTATCGTGGGTATGTGGTTGAAATAGACACACAATTCTCCTACCAGGATACTTTTCTCTCACAGCAGAAATCGTTGCTGCTATTTCTACTGGATGATGCGCATAATCATCGATCACCGTTACCCCTTGGTCTGTATCCCCTTTTACCTCCATACGTCTCCACGTTCCCGTAAAACTCTTGAGGGATTCTTCTGCAGCAATCTCTAACTGATCGGCAAGTGAAAGTACAAGCTGAGCGTTCTGCTTCATGTGTAGTCCTGAGACTGATAACTCTATAAGAGGATTTCGATCTGCATCCATAATGAACACTTCGGCTTTTTGTATTAGTGTCTCACAAATAGCTCTACATCCGTCATCGTCCATATGCGTTATCAGCAATGCATCATCGGGTAGTCGTGCAATAAACGCACGATATGCATTCTGATAGTCATCTAAATCCTTGAATGCATCAAAATGATCTCCATCAACATTCGTCATCAAAATAATATCTGGATACAGATGAAGAAACGATCCTCTGTATTCACAGGCTTCAAGTAAGAATATAGTACTATTTCCCTTACGCCAGTTTCTCCCATTAAGCTGTGGTACTTTTGTTCCTACGACAACTGTAGGATCGAGCCCTGCATCGATAAGTACTTGGGCAGCCATTGCAGTAGTTGTTGATTTTCCATGTGTTCCACACACAGCGATTACTGTAAAATCTTTACTAAGATTCCCGAGAGCCTCGAAATAACTTTCTTGCGTAATGCCATAGCTCTCAGCAGATTTTCTCTCTGGCGCATCTATAGGAATAGCTTCGGAATACACAAACAGATCTGCATCTTCTGGTACATGTGATCCATCCTGGCAATCGTATACCGAAATCCCTTGAGAGATAAGATCCTCAGTGAGCACAGAAAGTGAAGAGTCACTTCCGGATACTTCGTGACCCAAAGCATTCTGAAGTGCTGCATATGCAGAGAGGCCAATGCCGCCGATTCCAGAACAATAAATTTTCAAGTGGAAAGTGGAAAGTGGAAAGTGGATAATAGAAGTGACCTGCTATTATAGCTACAGAATATCAGTTTTCTGTTTTTCGTTTTCCGTTTTCAACTGTAAATGTCCTATCAACACTCAGAACCGCTCTCAAAACAGCTCACTATCGTGATCGGTCTTTCTGTTGTGGGATTTATGGCATTCGGTCTTGCACTTTCCTTTTATAGAAACCTCCTCTTCGAGCAGACTCTTGAAGGGATATCACAACAAAACAAAGTTCTAAGGCAACAAATAGAACAGGGGTACCAAGATTTGGAGCATTTTAAGAGCACACAATACAAGGATAAATATGCCAAAGAAAACTTAAACCTCGTCCGTCCAGGCGAAAGAACTCTCATTATTACACAAAATCCTGAGGATAATCCATTTGTCCTTACACAGCCTCAATCAGAGCCTACACAACAGCAGGAAGCCGCATATTTCGAGCTTTTACGACAAATGCCTACACTGGAGCACTGGAAGCTCTACCTCTTTCACAGAGAAAAAATTGCAGAAATTAAGATGGGACTATAAAGTAACGCTTAATGACGCGGGGTGGAGCAGCCTGGTAGCTCGCGAGGCTCATAACCTCGAGGTCGCTGGTTCAAATCCAGCCCCCGCAACCAATGTAGAAGCAATAAAAGGAATACGGGCAATAATTCCTCCTATTTCTCATAAATCCATTATTGTATATATTTCCTTGCAATAAGGACAGTAATCCCTAAAATGCTCTCACTATGGCACACAAGAAAGCAGGTGGCTCCACCAATAACGGCAGAGATTCCAACGCTAAAAGGCGTGGTGTAAAGCGCTTTGGCGGCCAAAAGGTTAATGCTGGAGAAATTATCATCCGTCAGAAAGGTCTTCAATTTAGGGCTGGAGATAACATTCACCTCGGAAAAGACTGGACTCTTCATGCAGACTGCAAAGGAATCGTACGATTCATGCAAAAACGTCTTCTAAAATTTAATGGCAAAAAAGAGAAGGAAACCTTCGTATACATCGAGCCAGTAGCTGTCTAAGATAACCCTATGTCTGAAACTGGAGGTCTGGATATCGGCTTACCTGATGAAGGCCAAGGCGGTGTTTCTGAAGAATTGAGTGAAGATGCCAAGGCACGATTTGCAGCCGCTGGTGCTGCTATGGCTCAAGCTCGCAAAGAAGAAAAAAAGAGCAAGAAGAAGGACGACAAGGTAGCCCAAGTTATCCTTAAGTTCTTAAACGATGCAAAAAACGCACACCTCTTTACACTAATCTCTCGTCTTGTTGCTCGTGATTGCCCAAGCATTTTTATTCTCGCAATCATTTCGTTAATTGATGAAATAAGCCAAAAAGAAGTAAGTGAATATCTTAAGGAAATGACAGAAAAAGACGCTCATGAAACAGTCGATGAAAATATGGCTCTGATTAAAACAGGAGACATAGACCCAGAAACCAACCGAGCTCTTATTGATTGGATCACTAGAATGCAGATGGTGCTTGCGCAGACCCCAGAACAAATACTAACAAAGTTAATGATCGATGATAAAAATATCGATGGCACGGTATTACAGCTCACAACATTTGTACTTCAGCGATTCTTTGAGATGCGCATGAAATCTGCAGAATTCGAAAAGCTTCAACCACTTACTGCTAGTATTCTACAAACGGTATTCCAGCCGTTTCTCGCCTCTGTAAAGAAAGTAATCCTGAAGGCTGCTGAGGAAATATAATACTGTCGACTTCCTACCAAAATGTACTATGGCATTGAAAAAAAGCACGAGAGGAATAGCACCAAGACGAAAGATGGAATCAGATGGGGGAGATGTTCTAATAGAAAAGAGGAAAGATCCTGTAGTAAAATTGTGTAGATATATAGCTGGAGCCAATGCAGATTCAGTACGACATTGCATGCGTAGACCTGAAGATGCAGAAGGTCTAGTAAAAGGATGGTTATTACAATTAGGTGATTTTAATATGCTACATGCTTCAGAGATAACCACTATAGTATCACCACATCTTCAAGATGTTTTAGTGGAAAAAGAGAGTAAAATGATCGGAAGTATAACCGCAACACGAATTCAAAGAGAAATAGGATGGTTAATCAGACCATTAATAGGAGGCGCACCCCAGTAGAGGTGCTCTCGATAAACATATTATCCACTTTCCCCTTCCGACCGCATCCGAGCGGACACTTTCCGTTTTCCACTTCTATTAGTCTCTCTTCAGCACACTGAGGAACGCCTCCTGCGTCAACGTCACCTTCCCCATTTGCTTGAGACGCTTTTTTCCTTTCTTCTGTTTCTGAAGCTGCTTGTTCTTACGGGATACATCTCCACCATAAAGCCCCGCAGTAACATCTTTACGAAATGCAGATATGGTTTCGCGAGCAACAATCTTTGCACCAATAGCTGCTTGAATAGGAATAACATACTGTGCTTTTGGAATAGATTCTTTTAACTTCTTACACACTATACCTCCTACAGTGTGCCCCTCGGACCTATGGACAATTGTACTAAGAGCATCTGCAGGCTCTCCTAGAAGGAGTATTTGAAGTTTAACAAGGTCACCACTACGATACTCGATGGGATCATAACTCATAGAGGCATATCCAGCTGTTGACGATTTAAGCTTATCAAAGAAATCGAGAACAATTCCCTGCAATGGAACCTCAAAATGAATAACAACGCGATCGGCATCTAAATATTCCATAGACTTTTGTGCCCCCCTTCTATCAGAAACAAGCTTCATTACTGCCCCTACATCCTCGTTACGACACACAATCTCCAAGCGTACCCACGGCTCACGCACCTCCTCTACATAAGCAAGGTCCGGAAAGTCAGCAGGATTAGAAATAATAGCAGTATCTGGCTCATCGGGTTTTAGTAAACTCGAACGAACAATCTCAGCAGGATTTTTAGAGCACAGTTTTACTTCGTAACGAACACTGGGTGCAGTAATAATTAAATCACATCCGTGCTCTCGCTCTAATCGCTCTTGCACAATATCCATATGGAGAAGGCCTAAGAATCCACAGCGAAATCCGTTTCCAAGTGCTGCATTGCGCTCGGGCTCCATAGAAAGTGCCGCATCATTCATAGCAAGTTTTTCGAGTGACTCACGAAGCTGAGGGTAATCATCTGCTTCACTAGGATAGAGCCCAGCAAAAACCATAGGCTGTACCTGCTTATATCCAGGGAGTGGATCTGCCCCCTCTTGTGTAGAAATTGTATCTCCTGTCCGTACATGCGTGACGTCTTTTCCTCCGGTAACAATGTAGCCAATCTCCCCCTCTTTAATAGATGAATCAGAAATATACTTTGGTGAGAAATGTCCGACATCCAGTGCATCGAATGTCATTTGTGTACCAAGTAGGTGAATTTTTTGACCTTTTTCTATCGTACCACCCATCACACGAACGTAAGCAACTGCTCCGCGATAGGTATCCATCACCGCATCAAAAATAAGTGCACGTGCGTATGGTGAACGAATAGATTCTGGCGGAGGAACACGATCGATCACCGCCTGTAATACTTCCGAGACTCCCCTGCCATCCTTGGCAGAAATAAGCAAAATATCTTCTTTAGGACATCCCAGTAATTTCATGACTTCCTCGGATACACGATCTGGATCTGCAGCTGGAAGATCAATTTTATTCAGTACGGGGATAATGACAAGATCGTTCTCCATTGCCATATACAGTACTGCCAATGTCTGGGCCTGAATTCCCTGCGATGCATCAACAAGTAATATCGCTCCCTCACATGCTGCAAGAGATCTACTCACCTCGTAACGAAAATCAGTGTGTCCTGGAGTATCAATCAAATTAAGTTGCGTATTATTATATGTCATACGCACAGGCTGCAACTTTATCGTAATTCCACGCTCGCGCTCTAGATCCATCGTATCAAGAAGTTGTGCCTTCATTTGCCTCATTTCTAAGGTTCCTGTTTGTTCAATCATCCTATCGGCTAGGGTAGATTTACCGTGGTCAATGTGCGCGATAATGCAGAAGTTGCGGATGTTCATAGCGAAAATATAGTAATGAGCACTCAGCCAGATAGCTACTATTTCCTATGATTACTCCGCATCAAAAAGCTCATAGAGGGGATTCCTCTTATATTCTCGCGCTATTTGGAGGTTTGCTTCTCCTCCATTTTCACGGAAGTAGTCTGCACTCCTCCTCTGCATGGCATCAATATTTTCAGGAGCAGAAATATTTACAATACGATCACGAGCTCTATCAAGCATATCTGCATACTGCTGCTGCGAAAGTGTACCCTCCATCAAACCAGAAATATCTTTATTCACTTCTTTCAGAATAAGAGATCGCATATACCACCTAATTACATTACGAGATTCTTGCTCGCCTCCAGTCAACTCCCATCCATCAAAATTAGCAGCCATCAAATTCTTTTCTCCTTCATGAATATCATGCAATAGCTCTAGCAAAATACTTTGACGTATCGTACTTTTTGCATTTTTCATCTCCCCAATAGCGTTGTACATGACCATAGACTGCAATGGTCTGATTCTATACACATAATCAGCAACAATAGATCGCATCTCTGTTGTTGTTCCATTCCCAATCAATAATGTACGTAAGTCGAGATATTTTGTATTCTGATTTTTATCAACAAAAGAAATCATTGTAGGCTTACCAGCTGCTTCTAGTTTTCTATACATCTGCATGAGTTCTGCATACGCATCAGCCATACGAAGAGATAAAGTATTCTGCTTTTCAAAGCCATTATGAGTTACACGACTGAGATAAGACATTTTGTCTCTGACAATTTGTGTTGATACTTTTTCTGGTGTGCCCTTTGGTATCAATAGATTCTTTTTGAAATATGCCTCATAAATATTTCCTCGAGAAGCAGCATTCGTTTTAGAAATTGTTTCTACCACTTCTCGTTGATCCTTATCTGCTTGATTGCCACGGAAAGTAGCCCTCATAAATAAATCCTCAGCTTTTGTCGCAAATGCTCCACCTGCATCACCATCCAATTCTGTACCCGGAGCAATGTCTTCTAGCCCCTGCAGTAAGCCATCACTTGAATATTCTTTTTCCCACTGAAGCGAATCTCGTTTCCAGTTTGCTCGCTTTTCACTACGTCCTCTCGACACGCTACCAGCGTAAAAAACAGGAGCAGCTAGAACAATCGCAGGGCCTGTAGCAACCAAAAGCGTAGCACCAACACCAGCACCTTCAAGCAGGGTTGTTTTATCTTGGCTGCTGTATTCAGCCTTTAACACTCTATTCTCTTTAACTCCTTCTTTGCGCTGTTTATTTATATACAGCTCGTATGCAGTAAGAGCTGGTACTGCCATCCATCCAATACCCTTGGCAGCCTTACCTGCACCACGTGAAAATCGAGTACTGCGGAAGATGCGCAAATTTGACACAAACTTCCCTGCCCTAGTTTCTGCTAAATAATTAGCAGCTGCTTGCTCTTGTTTGATATATCGCAATTTCGTCATAAATCCAGGAGGACGCACATTACCTAAAGACTTCACGCCTCTAGCAGTCCTTCTCATTGCACCTAATGTAGTGCGGCCAGTAAAGCGTGCGAGTTTTCCAGCATATTTTGCTGCTAGTACCCTAGTAAGCAATCCCGCTCCCAAAATTGCTAAGGCAGCTAAAAGTAAACCTCTTGCAATACCACCATATGATGAGGATATTCTCTGCAAAGCCGCACCTACATCTATATGTGTATCAATATTATCATTAATCTTATGAAGAAAACCTGCATATTCCCCAAGGAATCCTTTTCCGCTTTCGGCACTACCAAAGTCCTCTTCCATCTGGTCGAATAATGCAGCGTAGACAATTGCACCTCCATGCTTCTCTATGAGATCATCTTTATTTTTTTGTGTTATACGCCCTATGTTCGGCAAAGGATCTGGAATCTCCTCTCCGACAAACGTAGATGCTGGTGGCATCTCCTTTACAACGGTAACTGTTTCTCGCATACGAGTAATGGTGCTTTTATCAAACTCTTCTATAGCATCGAGGACACTCTTTGCTTTCTTTTGTACATTTTCCTGCTCTTCGGGAGTTAAGTCTTCCCAATTATCCTTTCCTGGAGGCCACCCTAAAGATTCATCTAAAGATTCTGTTAAAGCATCTTGCATGTATTCTTTCATGCCACCTGCTTCTGGCACTGGAATTGTGACAAATTTTGAAATAGATTTGGCAACCTTGCGAACAATCTCTCTACCTTTTTTATTAGAGAAATCTTCTACATGCTCTTTAAGACCAGAATCAAGCAAGTTTTCTTCCACACTGTCGAGCATCGACGTCATCGTATCTGCGTGATGGTTACTGCGTAGTTCAATATTTTCATCGATAGCTTTCTTAATAAAATCAGGAGTAGTATCAGGTCTAGGGTCGGCAGCACCAGTAAGATCTACTTTTTCACCAAACTGATTCTGAATAGTCGCAAGCTCAGCTTGGTCTAACTGATACTCTGCAAGCGTATCTGTAAGTGAAATCAGTTCATCTATAACTTCAGATCTACCATTTGCAAGGCGGTCATACTCTTTGTTTTTGTCCTGTAATTGTTTTCGCACAGATGCAAGATCCACCTCGTCTGTATGGGTAAATTCTCCAACTCCTTCATTTGCAGAATTATGCTTGAGCTGCAGTTGCTCCAAACGACTTTTCGCTTTTATATTATTAGGATCTCGTGCAATAGCCTTTTGACGCTCTAGTAATTCTTTGTATCGTATTTTTAACAAATCAATATACAGCTTTTGTGGTAGAAATCCTTTTTCGAGCCCTTGAATACCGTGGTTTCCAGAGAGAAGATCTATAATACGCTGGTTAAGAGCATTTCCTCTACGCCATTTTGCATCTGTATCACTATTTACTGCTTTTTGTGACACTCCCGTTAGCTCTGAGACAAGTATATCTCTCTTCTTCTGAAGAGCTACTTTTGCATTGACGGTACTTTGAGCAATCTGTGCATCTAAAAGTAATACATTTGCGAAAGCAACACGCTCTGATAATGCACCTTGCAAGGCATCTATATACACCTCCATTTTTCGTTCATCCTTTTGCAACGAAGGAGGGACACTATGGATATCCTTACGCATAGCTTCGTAATCAAGAAGTACGCCCAAAACATGGTTTACCGTGCTTTGAAAATATTCATGATACGTTGCGGCTTGATTTGCAACAATAAGCTCATTAGTACTCTCTTCTGAAGGCGTATCTTCACTAGAAAACCTTGCTTCCCTTTGCAAAGAAGCCCTTCTATAGATCAATTCATTATTTCTGAATTGCTCATTAAAGTTCTCAAAACTGTTGTCTCTTATATTTTTTGATTGCATTTCGATAAGCTCATTTTCGGAAACATCCTCTGGAACAGGCTCTAGCTCTGGACCTACCACTTTTTGCAGACGTTCTAAATTATCACTGAATGGTAATTCTGTTCTTTCAGATCCCGATGAAGGACGTTCTATTTTATTTATTGATATTTGTTTGTATTGTGTACTTTTGAGTGATCTTTACGTCACCGTATCAAGCCCAGGCACTGCACCTGGTGGAGTGCTTGGAGGTGGTACTTCGAAAATACCTCCTCCTGGGAGTGCGGGAGTCGAAGGAGTTGGTAGTATAAGTTCTCCAGCAGCATCTGCGCCGCCAAATACTGTATCCAAACCAAGGGTAGACATAAAGAGCTCCCATTCCCCCGCAAGGTAAAACCCTGTCGCAACAGTTGCAACCGCAGCAGAAACTGCAAGAAGAGCTGTTACTACTGGATGATTTTTTGGAAAATTCTTTATTACATCCCAAGCCTTACTCATGGCCCCCTGCTCCTCATCCATACTCTCAAGGAAATCCTCTTTCTGCTGCAAGGTGTCTGCGACAATATCAAGCCGCTGACGCACAGTCTCTAGATCAAAGTCTGGATATATCTTTCGAAGGTCAGTTTCGTATTCTGCAATACGATCAATCAAACCTCTTCGTCCTTCTACACTCTGAAGTTTAGAAATAGTCTCCTCGATATCAAGTTCTAAATACTGTGACAACCTCTCTGGCGTAGGAATAAATGAGAGTTGTAATACCTCATGGTCTTCTGGTGCCTGTGATGTGGATTGTTCTAGCATGCGTTATAAATTAAATGCTACGAGTAATTTGTTTCGAATAAGCGAAAGAGCAACGATACCTTCAATATCTTCGTCTGTTTGTGCGCTCTTCATCAAGAATGCAATAAGTGCAGTAAGCACTGTAGGGCCTAACACAAAAAAAAGTTCACTTAAATCAGCGGTATCAATGTGTGTTAGATCTTGGTTTTGAATAACATGCACAACCTCTTCTATAGAAGTACACTTGCTAGTCTCCTCTAAAAGCATTTGCAGTTTAGGATCACGGAGGTGCATCATCTGCATTCGTACAAGTCTCTTTTCATAAGAATCATCCGCAGTATTTTTTTCTTCTTCTATAACCCATCCTCTATGTAATGCTTCAGGAAGATTTTCGAAGATTTTCATTTCTTCAGCCGACAAATATATGATTGTCATCATCAAAAATATTATAGCAGAAATTCGGTTCCTACTCAATAATAAGAGACCTATGGAGAAGTTCGAGACCACTTATTATTTCTTGATGTACTTCAGAGTGAATTTGACTAAGTGTCGATAACTTGTCCCCATCACATTGTGAAATTATTTTTACCTCTTTACCCAGTGCCAACGCTGCAAGTGCCCCGTGATACCGCTCCGAGATGACAAAACCTGCCGAAGAGATCTCTAATATTAAATTGTTAAGGGTACGTACTTTTATAACACGAGAAGATGTACCTATTGTTTTTGCAAGCATTTGACAGTAGTCCGATTCTGATTTCTTATCGGGTTGCATAGAAAGAACTTTCACCTGCTCTGGACTCATTGACTTTATTAACTCTTGTACTGCCATAGTAAGATTGTCACTTGAGTTTTTACGTGGTATTACAACGAGTATATTTTTTGTACAGACATCAATTTTTTGGCTTTCTATTAAAGAAAATACAGGATCAAATGATTGAACACATTTTTTACCCATGACCAACTCCCCTACCCGGTTATACGACAGTGAATCACGGACAGAAATACTTGCTGATTTACGGCAAACTTCACTGGTAAGATACGTTCCAAGTCTCGTGCGAAACGGACCAATACCTTGAAATGCAAGATGAACAGGTTTCTTCAGTAAAAAAGCAAGCTGTGCATGTACCCACCAAATACAACACGCATAAACAGATTCTGTATCCGTAAATAATGAACCACCCCCAAAGACAACAGCATCACTTTGGCGGTACGCAGAGATTGTCGAGAGCCATTTACCTCCAAGGAATGATCGAATCCCTGCGGGCAAACGGGCAACTTCACCCCCTGTTGGATGCGCAGAAATTACTGTCCATTCTATTTCAGAGAACTCTTGGAGAAAATAGTCCTTAAGAGCTTGGTCCCCTAAGTTTCCTACGCCGAAATTACCAATAAGCAGACACTTCATAGTGTAGAGGATAGTGGATAGTGAATAGTGGATAAAGAATGATCACTAAATAATACCCTATGCGAACACAATCCATAGATATTATTCTCCACTCTTGTTTGCTTCTTCATCCTCTTTTGCCTCTGTTACCTCTGCACTCTCTGGCTGCAGGGAAGTATCCCCGCTCTCTATCTCTGCACCCTCTGCATCTTCTTCTAGTACCTCTGGCTCTGTTTCTACGGCTGTTGCTATCTCAAACTCATTAGCATTAGTGAAACGCTCGGAAAGACGGGCAGATTTTCCACGACGACCACGCAAGAAGAAGAGCTTGGCACGACGAACCCGCGCTACCTTCTTTACTTCTACCTTATCGATCTTAGGGCTATGAAACGGGAAAACCTTCTCTACGCCTACGCCAGAAGCAATACGGCGTACCGTAAATGTATGATCAGCAGCCGTAGCGCCCTTGTGGACTGCTATGACCAAACCCTCAAATACCTGTACACGTTCCTTTCCACCCTCCTGAATACGCTCGTGGACACGAACAGTGAACCCTGGACGCACGTCTGGGCGAGGTTTTATGAATGAAGCCGATTTATCAGAAATTGCTGCAGATGTCATTTCCGAACGAGGTTAATGATAAATATCGACCCTGTAAAGGAAAACTAGGATCTTTATCCACTACTTGTCGGCCATAGCCAAGAGGCGACGGCTGATCCTCTAGCCACACTATCCTCTATTTTTTCGCCTCTTCTATCTGCTTCGCAATATGATTATGCACAACCAAATGACGAGGATCGTTGATAATATCTGATATAAAGCGGTCTTTGAGACTTAGCCTGTAAAGGAAGTCACCTTGAGCAAAAATAGAATATTTGACGTTTTTAAGAGATGGATCCTGTAAAAGAAGAGCCTCCAGCATCTCCTTTTTAACATCGCCAACTACCAGTAAATCTACCTTACTCTCTGTACCAACAAACGAGCCTGCCAGAGCAATAAGATCAACACCGGGGAGTTTTTTGATACCAGAAACTACAGGGCTATCTGCCTGAATCTCTTTTGCAAAGATACTACGTAATTCTGCATAGAGAGGAAAATCTTCATCTACTTTGTAGTACTTCTTACGATTGCGATGCCGTGCTCTAACAAGACCAATACGGCGAAGATTTTCTAACTCTCGTCGAATGGAGTTTATTTGCTCATTAAGAAGACGAGTGAGCTCCCGAATAAAGAACTCTTCATCTGGGTGCAAGAGGAATGTCGAGAGGAGTTTAACTCTCGTCTGGGAAGAAAACAGTGCTTTCAAGATTGAGGAAGACATAAACAAGGGAAGGTATTCATCCGTGTTCACAAATAGTACTCATGAATGGGTAGTTTGTGCAAGAAAAGTGATCAATCTTATGAATACTGATTTTATACAGATTAAATGGCTTTGAGTAAATCAAATAGTGTAATTAGCATCAATATAAAATATATTGGTGATCAAATTTTATACTCATCAATGATCCATTTTTGTGTTCTAAGATATGTATTCACCAAAAAAGTAGAATTTGCTATCATTATTATTATAAGTATAAGAACACTATTATTATATTAGTAAATACCCCTAGACTAGTAAAAATTACTAAAATTTGGTAAAATACTATGAATGCTCAAACACAAAAAAATACTCATAGGACTTCTCTCGTTGGTAATTATTACCACATGCTTTGGTGTGCAGACTGCTGCCGCACAAGGGGGGGGTACTGGTACGTCATCAACAAATATATTTACATCAACTGCAAACATTGCTGTAATGCTGGCAACGGGCATGGAAGTATTGGCATTTTTGATCTTCCATTTCTTGCAGTTCTTTCTCGACCCACTCTTTATCCTCGAATTAACAAGTTCTCAAGGATTGCGAGCTATCTGGAAATACTCACGTGACATCATGAATGTGATCTTTGCATTTATGTTGATTTTCGCAGGTATCTACACAGTAATTACAGGAAACAAAGAATTGGTAAATTCAAAATATAAAAAATTCATCCTTGCTGTAGTACTTGTTAACTTTTCGTGGTTCTTCCCTCGTGTCATACTGGATGTGGCTAACGTTCTTACAGCAACTATTTACCAGCTCCCAGCAGGTTTAAGTGGTGGAACAGTGGATTGTCGACTACCTCCGGTAGACCCTCTTTCGGGTGCGCCTGGTGAACCGTGTGAAATTATTAGAGATGTTAAATACTTCAACGGGTGTAACAATCCACCTGCAGGTTATATTGATAAAGGGGTCTATTGTTACTTAAAAGGACCATGGGTTAGTGATACCAATACGTCATTCGGCATACTGAATGGTTTGGTGGTAAACTACGGAAAACTCGGCAATCTGATGCGTGTTATAAACCCCGCTGCAGTCCCAGGTGTTGGCGGAACAGCCACGCAACGGTTCCAACAGTATCTAGTGTTCCTCATGCACATCATGTTTGTCGTAGTACTGATGGCGATGTTGTTTTTACCTCTGGCTGCGATGTTTGTCGTATTTCTCATTCGCATACCCATCATGTGGGTCACCATAGCCTTTATGCCATTTATGTTCTTAGGATTTGTCATAGGAGATAAAATGAAGAACTTCGACAGTATGAAGATATTTGAACACTACATCAAAGCGGCATTTTTACCGGCGGTAATTGCTGTTCCTTTTGCAGCGGGGTTCCTGGTTCTTACAGAAATTACGCAGATACCATGTCCTGCTATTGCCAGTAGTCTGTGTGCCAACACCGGCCCCCTGCTGACGAACGTAAATACACTATGGGGAATCTTTATGTTGTTGATTTCTTTCTTCATCATTTGGTTTGGATTCTGGGCAGCACTATCAATAGACACAATCTATACGAACGCAACTGCTGGTATTAAAAACTTTGGTTCCAGTATAGGACAAACTGCACTCAAACTTCCGCTCTCTGTTCCTATCCCTATTGGAGGTGGACAGAGCATGTCCCTACTGGGACTGGATGACGCTATTGGTCGAATCAAGACGAGTCTTAGCCAAGGCATGGGGCCTCTTGCATCTCTAAGAGCTGGACGCCCTGGTGCGGGCGGAGGTGCTCCAAATCCAGCACTTGTACAGGCGATAAATACAGATAATACGACAAATGATCACTTGAAGCAAATTCTTAATCAACTTAAAACGCAGAAGGATTCGGTCACAGGTAGCGTAGCCCTTACAGATGATCAAATAAATGTAAAAATTAGAGCTGCATTTGACCAAGCAAAAACTACTGGGAAAATTGATAACAGTACTACATATGATCAATTTAGAACTGCATTGGACCAAAGCAATCTTGCAGACAAGGTTAACAAGCTAAAGCGAAACGGTGTACAACCGTAGTGCCTCTTTTCACATGAGTAGCATAAACTCTCCTTCTCGCTGGCCCCCACATGGTCCTCCCCCAAGCGTGGAAGGAGCAGAAATTAGCCGAGAAATGCTTCGTCAAAGAAATCGTTTTAATCGCGGAGTAGCAGGATTTGATGTCTATGATAAGACTGGAAATCCGCAAGCGTTTGCGTTGTATACCAATAACTTCTTTCGCTTAGGAAAGCGAGCAAATCGACCGCGAACAAAAGCTGAAGCGCAAGGACTCATTCGTCAATCGTTTAATGTACAAGATGGAACAGGTGATTCAAGTATAGATGGTCTTCCAGAAATTGATGAAAGTATTATGTTGCGCAAAGAAGCAGATGCGCAGATATATATTGATGGAAAGGTAACAGTTATCAAGGGGCCAGATGAGGTAAAACGTATGCAAGAAATTATACAGCGACTCGAAAAAACGCTCACTATTCTTGATCTTAATCCAGAAGAAACAGATATCAACGCATTGAAAATAGCAGCAAAGAGATATCCAAATAAATCATCGTATGCTATTCCATACGGCAATACCTATGCACTGGCGCGTACAACAATAGGTCAGGATATTCGATGGCTCTCTTCCCCTCTTCGTATACCAAGCGAAGAAGGTGCTGCCGTAAGCCCTGAAAGAGAGAAAATATTTCGAGGCTATAGAGACGAACTGATAAAATTAAAGAACACACTGACAACCCCAGCTATGGAGCATCAGTACGTAATCCAAAACGGAAGTGATACGGAAAACAGACGTATGCTTGAGGAATTCTGCCGTGACCCCAATGCTGTAAAAGGTGCAGGAAAATTTGCTGCACTTCTCGCAGTCGGCGGTCTACTAGCACTATGGGGAATAAAAGATGTTCAGAAGGGAACTCTGTCGTTCGGAACAATGATACTCGCTGCTGGTGCAATGTTCCTTTCAAAGAGCGGACCGAAAACTGCCTATATGGCAAGCGCACAGTTTGCTGATCTTTCGAAGCACCTTGGACCAGAAATCTATGAGAATATAAAAAAATTACACCCCAGTGCAAGAAATCACCTTATCGCTATGCTCGAAAGTCAAACTGGACGAGCGGGATTTCCGGGTGAAAATGATATCCTTTTATTAACAGAGCCAAAGTCACGCAGCGGAAAAATACAAGCAAACAAGAGAATTCCCGAAGAGATAGCACTGAAGTTTATTGGTTATAGAGGAAATGCAGGTGCAGCATCCGTATTAAAGCGATCTGCAAAAATACGAGATCCACAAGGAACAGAAATAGAGTCATCACTCGTCGAAGCAAATGCAAAGTCAGATAACGCACGCCAAGAACTGAATGCTCTTATAAAATAACCGCCACGATAGTCATCTACTTCTTGCGCTTGAGCTCCCGAAGAAACACCTCAAGTACATCACCTTCTTCGATAGGCACCGTGCTTT
>JAQCIJ010000043.1 GCA_027592135.1 bacterium
TCCAGGGGTGCCCGGACGTTCCTCCACGGCCTCACATGTGAGGCGTGGCGATCACCAAAAGAGCGGACGGCTATTATAGCAGAAATATAGGACTATAAACAAAGTAAATGATCTATTTAGAGCTAATTGTGCTATCTGTCGATCATGTATATTTTTCCAACTCTTGCTGAAAAGCGTCGTTAATACCTTGTTGTTTCTCCATCCTTTCTTCAAAACTCTGGACACGGTCATTTGATACCGCTTGCATCAATAATTGGATCCCAAGAAGATTGAGGCTGCAAACAATGCTCATGCCATTTCAATTATATTCTCTTTAGAATGTAGTATTTAATGGAGCCACCTCGGGGATTCGAACCCCGGACCCACGCATTACAAGTGCGTTGCTCTGGCCAACTGAGCTAAGGTGGCAACCGGAGCTAGTATAAGGATATTTACGCTATAGCAAACTCCAAAGTAGATATTTTTCATGAAAACCACCATTCGAAACAATCTGCGGGGAGGAACCCGCACGCCCATCCCTAGGCGCAGACATAATACAATGCTACTTCTTTTTCTTCAGAGCCTTCTTCTCCTTGATTGGCAATGTCACCGTAAACGTTGTTCCTTTGCCTTCCGTACTCTCTACGGCAATCGTACCACCCAAGCTTTCTATCACCATCTGGGTGATATAGAGTCCAAGCCCGTTTCCATCTGTATTAACTTTGATGGCATTGCTTGCTCGAAAAAGACGCTGGTAGATACGTGTCAGATCTTTTTTTGGAATACCAATTCCGTTATCGCTTACGGTAATCACGACTGCACTCTGCTTTGTCTGCACATGGACATCTATTGTCCCCTTTGGATTTGTGTACTTTACGGCATTACTAAAGAGGTTCTGGAGCACAACACCCAGAAGGGCTGAATCGGTATAAAGAGAAACAGCTTTTTTTGGCATACGTACAGTGATGGCTATCTGCTTTTCTTCAGCAGACATCTTGAGATCTTTTGCAAGATCCGTAATCAATATATTGATAGATGCATTTTTCATGCGTGGAACAATTTCTTCGCACTCCAGTTGTGCAGCATGTAGCAGGGAATCGATGAGGTTGTTCATTCTACGAACCGCAAACACCATTTCCTTCGCATCATCCTTTTGGTCTTTTGTTAACTTCTTCTCTTCGCTTAAGAGCTGTGCATACCACTGTAAACTGGATAGCGGTGTACGCAATTGATGTGAAGCTAGAGAGATAAACTCTGTCTTTAGATGATCGACTCTGCGCTCTTCTACAATAGTATGGAACAACATTCTCGACTCGAATGCTGCTGCAATACTGGCAATAAGAAGTGTTCCTGTTCCAATAAGAGCAAATATTCCTGCAGGATTCATCACACCCATCACAATCGAAATAGAAAGGAGGAATGCAATAGAGGACACCATCGCCAGCACAATAGAGCGATGCACTGCTTTTTTTACGCTACTCATCTGCGCCTGCACCTGCTTCTCGGACTCCTTTGAAGGAAGGCACACATTTCTGGCCGATTGTAGTTTGGATTTTTGTTTTGCCATAATGACGAGAATCCTACTATTTTACCATAAATTGGGTTTTTAAGCTATTTGAATCGGTTGGCTATATTGCTGCTGAGACAGGGAATTGCAGGAATCCAAAGAAACCGAGGAGGGGTACTCCTAGGATTCTTCGGATGCATTGGATTCTTCGGATTCCTATCGTGTCACGCTAATTGTCGTGTTTTCAGCGCTAGGAGCTGCAACGGTTACACGGCCATCTGCGTTCTTTACGATAGTGTAATCTGTCTCATCTGCCCCTGTTTGACTTGGGTCTGTAGGCATAGAAACAAGGTACGTACCGTTTGTCGTAAGAACAGCAAGGTCCAAAAGGCCTGTACATGTTCCACCTGTCTGACAGATTTCCAACGCAGAGGTTGTAATACCTGTAGGAAGGTTTCCTTTGTTGTCGATAGCGTACTGATACACAGCGTTAAGGACGGTATTAACGTCACTACGCCTTTGTGCGTCACGTGCATCTGCCAACTGCTTTGTTGGGTTGATGGCTACGATAACAATAGATGCCAAAATGGCAATGATACCGATCACGAGCAGAAGCTCGATAAGGGTGAATCCGGAACGTTTCATAATTGTTGGTTGGGAAGGGAAGAAAAGAAAATGAGTGCGATATGCATTCGTTGCGTGTCATCATACTACTTATTACGCAAAAGAAAAAACCTCGACTTAAGAAAGTCGAGGTCATTTCAACTGAAGTAGGTTACCTTGTTACTGTAATGGTTGTGTTTTCCGCAACAGGTGCAGAAACAGTTACACGACCATTCGCATCCTGAATGATGTCATACATTGTGTCGTTTCCTGTAGCACCACTTGGGTCTGTTGGAAGGTTAACAAGATATGAACCAGTCAGAACATCAAGATCACAACCCGCTGTTACCCCTGTACATTCACTACCACCAGTGCAAATATTTTTACTGGTGACAGCAATACAGGAAGGAAGGTTTCCTTTGTTGTCGATAGCGTACTGATACACAGCGTTAAGGACGGTATTAACGTCACTACGCCTTTGTGCGTCATGTGCATCTGCCAACTGCTTTTTTGGGTTGATGGCTACGATAACAATAGATGCCAAAATGGCAATGATACCGATCACGAGCAGAAGCTCGATAAGGGTGAATCCGGAACGTTTCATAAAAAAATAAGGGGAATGAGAATTGGTCACATTGTAGTACACATTTTTTGTACAACTAATAATGTGTGTTGCCTAAATTTACAAACATGGCAAATTAACTGTTGCATCTGTGCACACCGTATCTTGGACCTGTTGTAAGGATCATTCCAAATGGTTTTTGCGCTGCTGCTTTTAGTATCTTCTGTGATTCTTCGGTAAACCCAAGGTCTGCAAGGGAAAGCGTACGCACATACGCAGCGAGGAGTCGCATTACGATTTTTTCACCATCGACAATTGGCACGATGTTTACACGAATATCCATGGCACCTGCTTCACTCTTGTGGCGAATAGCACCATCTTGTGCTGCGAAGTGTTCGTCGATACGCATGTTGGATTCAATCTTTACGCGGTTTACTACTCCCTCGTAGTGTTCCCTCGGGATACGTCCTGCTTCGTGCAGTACTCCATCCACACGGAACCGAACAATGACAATATCTTCCTGTGGTTCGAAGTGAATATCCGATGCGCGCAGCTCGATGGCATCGTCTAAGATCTCTCCTAAGATCTCTGGAGCGACTTTGCCTTGTTGTTCTATAATTTGCTGGAACCTCGTTGCTAGTGGCTTTCTAAAATGATGCAGAGCCGACTCGATATTCTCCTGTGCCGTAAATACAAAATGTATCTTTCCAGTAAATTCTTTCGCGGTTTCTGCTTTCTTGGAAGAAAATAATCCACCAGATTTTTTTGGCTTGGTTTTTGGTTTTTTCTTTTGGGTTTTTTTCCCTTTTGACTGCGGGGAAGTATCCCCGCGTTCAGGCAGTGTAGATTCTACCTGCTCAAAGTTTATGCGGATCGCTTCTTCCAATGTTTCTTCTCCCGGTTCCGATGTGGCAACAGTCAGAGTGTTACCTTCCTGCTTTACGATGATTGCGTGGTATGTTCGTGCCACTTCCTCTGGAAGTTTTGCAATCAGCTCTGGTTTTGGTGGCGTCTCTGTGATGTCGTAAAATGGCAACTGGTAATGCTCGGCAAGCGCCTGTTCGTATAGTGATTGTGTCAGCAAGCCCTTCTCCATAAGGACAGCAAACAGGGTTGTCTTGCGATCTTTCGCAGACTTCTGCGTTACCTTGAGTTCCTCCTCAGAGACATAGCTCTGGGCCAGGAGAATTTCGCCGAGTTGGGAGTCGTTAAGAGCCATAGTTACTTGATAGTTGCTTTTACTGATTTAATAATTTCCACGATAGGAGTGTTTGATTTTACAAAATAGCCCACAGCACCCAGCTGCTTTGCGCGCTCTTTGTCTTCTTCTTGTCCAAGATTACTTAAAATAATGATGGGAGCTTTCTTCTTAAGTTTCTCCATAAACGTAAATCCATCGATCTGCGGCATGATGAGATCGAGAAGAATCATGTCGAACTTTGTTGCGTTGGCAACCTTGAGTCCTTCTGCTCCGTCTACAGCAATCGTCACGTCATATCCTTCGTGCGTGAATTTTAACTCGAGCGCATGTGCCAACGGATGTTCGTCCTCAACAATCAGGATCTTCTTGCCTTTTTTGATGTCTTCTTTGGGCATGTACAGTGAGTGAAATCGAACTGTGCGTAATTTAGTGAATAATCCTTATATTTGAGCACAAACAGCGATTTTGAGCAATATGGGAATCCTCTGGCAATGTAGAAAAGAACCTCTATAATCCATTTCGTCTTCTAATCTGCTTTCTCATGCCAAAAACCGCGCTTATTTCCGTTTCCGACAAGACAGGAGTTGCTGAATTTGCCAAGCAATTAGTAGATGCGGGATATGAGATTTTAAGTACAGGAGGGACTGCGGACGTGATACGTGCAGAGGGTATAGAGGTGACTGATGTCTCAGAGGTGACGCAGTTTCCTGAGTGTTTTGGTGGCAGAGTAAAAACAATGCACCCAAAAATCATGGGAGGAGTGCTGTACCGAAGAGGCGACTCTGAGCACGAAGCGCAGGCGAAAGATTTGGGAGTCGAGTCGATCGATTTAGTTGTTGTGAATTTGTATCCGTTTGAGGAAACTGTGGCGAAGGGAATTGCTGGTGATGACGTAATCGAACAAATTGATATTGGTGGACCGACACTTCTGAGGAGTGCTGCAAAAAATCATAAGCACGTCACTGTTGTGTGTGACATTGAAGATTATGATCGTGTGATTAAAGAAATAAAACAGAGCGGGGATACTTCCCCACAGTTGCGTTCAGAGCTGGCAACGAAAGTATTTTTACGCACAGCAGCGTATGATGCGGCCATCACTTCAGCCCTATCCGAAGGGCAAAACAGCGGCATGATGCTGACGAACGGCACGCAACTTCGCTACGGGGAAAACCCACACCAGTGGGGTGCGTACTTTGACTTGTACGACAACAAACGTGCTTGGAAAGTGATCCAAGAAGAAAAACCCTTGAGCTACCTCAACATTTTAGACGCAGACGGTGCATGGAATTTGGTGTGTGAATACGAGGAGCCAACTGCAGCGTGTATCAAACATGCAAACCCATCGGGCGTTGCAAGTCACACAGATATTTCGGAAGCGTTTCAACGGTGTTACGACGCCGATCGCCTGAGTGCATTCGGTGTAATCGTTGCATTAAATCGACCATGTCCTGCCGAAGTGATTGCGAAGATTATTGATCAAAAGATTTTTGCCGAAGTGATTATTGCACCGGGGTATGAGCCTGATGCTCTTGAAATGC
This sequence comes from bacterium, assembly GCA_027592135.1. Classification (GTDB taxonomy): domain Bacteria; phylum Patescibacteriota; class Gracilibacteria; order Peribacterales; family Peribacteraceae; genus UBA2170. Next base: position 5,391 of record JAQCIJ010000043.1, read on the forward strand.
TAAAAAAGAGGCCGAAGCTACGCGCTTTAGAAGTGGATAGCAAAAAGTGGAAAGCGGAAAAAGATGTGACGTACAGATCGATGATGGGCGGGATTCTTGCTCAAGAACGTGATACAAAAGTACTGACGAAAAATGACCTGACTGTTGTAACAGATGCCGCGCCAACAGATGCGCAGATCGATGACCTGCTGTTTGCATGGGGAGTGGTGAAGCACGCAAAGAGTAATGCGATCGTGTTTGCACAAGACAGAGTAACAACGGGGATTGGATGTGGGCAAACGAGTCGCGTTGATAGTACGATTATTGCTGCACGCAGAGCAGGTGACCGCGCGAAGGGGAGTGTGATGGCATCGGATGCGTTCTTCCCGTTTGCAGATTCCATCGAAACAGCAGCCGAAAATGGTATCGTTGCGATTATTCAACCAGGAGGGTCAATTCGGGATGAAGAGGTGATTGCCAGAGCAAACGAGCTAGGAATCGTGATGGTAACCACTGGTTTTAGGGCATTTAAGCATTAATTGACTTGTTAGTTTATTATTGTAGAATGTTTCTATATGT
>JAQCIJ010000044.1 GCA_027592135.1 bacterium
GACGTACAGTCGTGATTAAGGTAATGCCACTTAATGTAGTGTCTCAGCCTATGAAGTTTGAGCGGTAAAGCGTTCGGGTGGATGGATAGACTATTATTTTGAATATTTTCCTAACCCGATCATTACCAAGAACAGCACCCCAGCAGCAATCATCTTTTCGCCTGTCGATAAAAACAGGGCGGAGATTCCAAACAATGTTCCAAGTCCTGCTGTCAGCACTATGACCGTACGTTCACTCCAGCCCTTCGCAAGAAGGCGATGATGCAAATGCTCATTGGTGGCGTTGCCACGCATCGGGTTTGCTCCTTTCGAGAGTCTGCGTGTAATGACGAGGAAAACATCGATCAGTGGAACGCCAAGGACTAAGAATGCTGTAGCGACTTTTCCTCCTGCATACAGTGTTAGCACTCCAAGCATTAGACCGAAGAACATGGCACCCGTGTCTCCCATCAGTACTTTGTTGGGTGGAAAATCAAAGAGGAGAGCTGCAAAGCTTATTCCTGCGAGGATAAATGCGATCATCGCAAGTTCTGGTTGAGCGATGCGGTCACTCATTGCCAGTGCACCAATAACGAGAAATCCGATAGTACTGAGTGTACTGACTTGCCCAGGAATGCCATCGAACCAGTTGAGTGCGTTCATGCAGAGCATAAGCCAGAAGATGGTGAATATACCACTGTGCACAGGTAGTAGAAATGACCAATGACCAATGACCAATGACCAATCGACTGTATCGAGTTTGATGAGTCCATCTGCTATGAATGGATTGGTCAGAGTATAAATTCTTGATCCTGTAGCGAAGATGATAAAGGCAACCAGAGCTTGTATAATAAGTCGCAGTTTTGGATCTATTCCTTTGCGGTCATCGATAAAGCTAATCAGAGCAAGAAGAAGAATACTCATCAGCACGCCTGTATTTTGCACTGTCCACGGCGAGAGGACTACGAAGAATACGAGGAACACGAGGACCGAAAGAATCCCAGTAGGGTAGGGGAGTTTGCGCCGAGTCATCCCGTATTTTTCTGGATTATCGAGGAGCTTGAGTTTTACAAAATCTTTCAGAGCAATCCAGTGAAGAATTACGCAAATGACGAAGGCCAATAGTGGTATAATCAACATCTCACTATTCATTATAGTGCATTATCCACTACTTGTCGGTCATAGCCAAGAGGCGACGGCTGATCCATTATCCACTATCCACTTCTTTCGTGACAAAGCCTCGCACCAACCCAGACCGTGAACTCTTCGGTATTATCGGAAAAGTCGATGATATTTCTGCGGAGAAGAAGTGGTGGAACGCGCGGTTCTTACAAGAGGGGAAAGATGCATTTATGGACAGTTATCCAACAAAAGAGCAGGAATTGCCCGAACGCCTTAGTGAGATGTTTCACTTCGATCGGCGAGGATATATTGTAGGGAAACCGCTACAAGAAGCCATTATTCCACTACTCGATGCTCTTGATTCTTCGGTAGGGCTTGCCCTGAACCCGAGCGAAGCGAGTGGTGCAGGGGAGGGGAGGGTCGACTTTGTGCTAAACACTGGCGGAATAATGACGGGATACCTGTTGGGAAATCATGAAAAAATGTGGCTGCTATCCGTCGAAAAATAGGAGGGGATTCCTACGGAGTGGATTCAGAATCCTGTTAAGGATTCTATACTTGCTTCTGAACACATTTTTTAGTTCATAGTTTATAGGTGATAGTTTATAGTATCCTTCATCAACTACTCACTACAAACTACTCACTAGTTATGGATTATCCAACACTCGACCAGGCAAATCTTAAAGGGAAAACTGTGCTCATGCGTGCAGGATTTGACGTACCAATAGAAGATGGCACTGTACATGACACGACACGTATCGATGCATTGGTGCCAACTATGAAGTATATCCTTGATAGCGGAGCGGCTCTTATTCTTATGGCGCACCAGGGTCGGCCTAGCGGAGAACCAAACCCAGAGTTTTCACAAAAGTCCCTCGTCCCCGTTCTTGAAAAGATCTTAGGAGTGACAGTACAGTTTGCAGACAAGTGTGACAGTGATGAAGCACAAAAACTTTCTGATGCTTTGCAACCGGGAGAAGTATTACTGCTTGAAAATTTGAGATTTGAAAAAGGAGAAAAAAGCAAAGACCAGTCCGAGAGGGATGCACTAGGGGAGAGGCTTGCCTCATTTGCAGATGTCTATGTAAACGATGCCTTTACCAATTGCCACAGAGACCACGCGTCGATGACAAGCGTTCCGAAGTTTATGGGTGAAAAGTATATGGGGTTCAATGTGCAGCAAGAAGTCGAGGGGCTTTCTAAGGTAACGCACGACCCTGCTCATCCTCTTACACTGATTATCTCTGGGCTCAAGATGGAGACCAAAGTCCCCGTCATCCAGCAGTTCCTTGCAAGTGGAGATGATATTCTTGTGGGTGGAGGGGTTGCCAATACGATGCTCGTTGCGAGTGGATTAGACGTAGCGAAAAGCAAAGTCGATCACGAGTTTACTGCCAAGGGGGCAGAGATCTTGCAGGCAGGAGAATCAGAAGAGAATGCGACGATTCATTTACCGACTGATGGTACGTGTGCAGTAGATCCTTCTGGTACTGTGTCGCAGCATGCTGTTGGTAGTATTCCTGTCGATCACATTATGTTTGATATCGGACCACAGACCATGCAACACTACGCAGAAGTTATTGCAGCTTCGAAGACTATTGTTTGGAATGGGCCTATGGGGATGTATGAAGAAGAAAATTTTGCAGGAGGAACAAAGGCTCTTGCCGAAGCTGTGAGGACAGCTACAGAGAATGGTGCTATTTCTATTATTGGTGGAGGTGACACACTCGATTTTCATGAAAAGTATGGCTACTCATTGGATGCGTACACATTTGTCAGTACTGCAGGAGGTGCGATGCTCGACTTTATTTCTGGAAAGCAGTTACCGGCTCTCGAAGCCCTGATCAGTCATTAGTCAATGGTCATTTGACCAGTGACCTATTAATATTTTCTTATGTCTTCCTCCTCTCCGATCACCGTACTTTTTCCAGACCAAGGAGAATCCCTTGCCTCGTTTGAACGTCGTATTTCGCAAGAAAAGGGTGAAGTTCTTGTGGTATTTTCGGAATTGGAGTTACTGCTTACCAAAGAGAAGGAGGCGAGAAAGCGTATGATGGCTGTTTGTAAGAAGTTTTCGACTAGGCTAAGAGTGGCGACACGTAATGCCGTACTTATTCGCGCTGCACGTGCAAAGGGTATTCGTGTTATTGATACTGTCGCGGATCTTAAAAAGTTCTTACGTGATAGTGATCAGTTGGATGATGCCTTGCGAGAATTTCAACCACACATCTGGAGACAGCAACTGAGGTCTCGGTTGCAATCTATGGGGCTTTTGTCTTTGCCGAAGCTGCGTATTTGGGCATTGATTGTTGTGAGTGGTTTTCTGTTTTGTTTTATAGTTTTTCGATTACTTCCATCTGCTACCGTGCGAGTGTGGCCACGAGAGGAAACTATTTCGCAAACAGCGAATATCTTTCTTGCCCAGTCTGGTGCAATAGTTGATTTACCTAAACGTGTTCGCGTGATGGACCTGATTCCTATTACTGTTCGCGTAGATCGTACGATTACGTTTGATCAAATTAGCAGACAGTTTATCGGAGAAAATTCTACAACAACAATGAGAGTAGTCAATAACTCCGATGAACCCTATTGGCTAAAAACGGGGACTCGGGTTCGCAATCAGGCAGGGATGACGTTTCGACTTCGTGATTCTATAAAAATAGAGCCCGTTAGTGAGTTTTTGGTTATTGCAGAAGCAGAACCCGAAGACTTGTACGGAGGTATTCTCGGAGAGCGTGGAAATGTACCTGCGGATCTTAAGTGGTATTTTCCAGGGCTTACACAGCAAGAGCAGCAACTTGTGTACGCAGTGAACACGGTTCCAGGGACTGGTGGTGAGAGTGATTATAATACTGTGCTTTCGGAAGATGATATAACCATTGGAAAAGAACAACTCAAGACAGAGCTACTTGCTGAGGCAAAACGGTTGATTAATGAACGCAGAGATATTATTAATGCACAGAGCGAGCTGACTTTTATCGAAATACTGCACTACGATGAGTTAACAAAAGTAGAGTATCTGGATTTTGTCATGCCCAACCATTTTATGGGCCAACCTGTTGCCTCTGTACCGATCGGAGGAAGTGTACTGTATACCATGTATGCGTATGACACACAGGAGGTACTTAATATGTTAAGTCGCGAATTAAAAACGCATGTCGGTGAAGGGAGGCGACTTCTGGAAACAACGTTAGATCTCTCTCGTCTTGTCGCCCACGTTATCGATTACGAGAACGACTTCTCGTGGATTAAGCTTACAGTAGACCTCTCTGGTACGGTGCAATACATTTTGGATCCGTTGTCTCCTACAGGGGCAGTATTTGCGAAGAAGGTTCGGGAGAATGTTGCGGGCTTACATAAAGAAGATGCTTCTCGTATTGTCGGTAACTATCCAGAGGTTAAAAATGTGGAAGTATCAGTGCGGCCATTTTGGAATAGATACTTACCATCTATTCCAACCAGTATTGTGATAGAACCGGTGCTAAAATCCTTATAAACGCTTAGATCGCAAATATACTCTAGGATGACAAATTCCTTATCTTAGAGCCGATTTAAGGACTAGTGTACCATTGAGATAGAACAAAAAATGTGTTCAATCGTTCACCTCTAGGGTAGGGAAGGGGGGTAAAACAATGAAGTAATAAAGTAATAAAGCAATTTTGAAAAGGGGTCAATGTCGGAAGAAGTGTGCATACTTCTATTTTGTAATCTGGGGGATGTAAGCAAAGTTTGCATATAAATTTCCGAATTGTTACAGAATTTGTTCATCAAATAGCATTTTGCGATGCACTGGACTTTGTCAATTGATAGTTAACATAAAATGCATTATGATAAGTAGGAAAGATTGTGGAAAACCTCTCCCCCCTAGCATCGGCTATAGATAGATACTTAGTGTTTCTTAAGGCAGAAGAAAACAAAAGTCCCCTGACGATCTCTACGTACAGACAGTCGCTGAACATGTTTATAGAGTTTGGAGGGGTAAACTCCCCTTCTGATATTTCTAAAGCCACAATGCGCATGTATAAGTCGGCTTTACACAGCTACAGGACAAAATCTGATGGAGAACTCGCTATTCGCAGCAAAAATCATCACTTAACTATCGTTCGAGCGTTCCTCAAGTACCTTATTACCGAGGAAGAGATGGATGTGTATCCCCCAGACCGCATTACGCGCTTTAAAGAAGATCCCCGCAAAGTAAAGGTCCTCTTTAAAGAAGAGCTCGATCGCCTACTGGATGCTCCAGACATTACTACGAAGATTGGTAAGCGTGACAAAGCGATAATGGAACTATTTTTCTCTACAGGCCTTCGTCTTGCAGAGCTTCGGATGCTTAATGTCGATGACATCAACTACAAAACCTTAGAGATCTCTGTGCGAGGAAAGCGTGGGAAGATCCGTGTTGTGTTTATTTCGGATAAAGCTGCTGAGTTCCTGCAGAGGTATATGGAGATACGACTTGATCATCTGACTCCACTATTTATCCGGAATTTCGATAAAGCAAACAATGAACTCCCTCCAGGAGAGAATTTTAGATTGTCGCGCATTTCTATTTATAACGTTGTGAAAAAGTACGCCCGTAGTGCAGGAATTATGAGCAACCCCTCTCCACACACTCTGCGTCACTCGTTTGCGACTGACTTGTTACGTAATGGAGCGGATTTACGGAGTGTGCAGGAGATGCTGGGGCACAAGGATCTTTCGACTACGCAAATTTATACGCATGTGACCAATCCTCAGCTGAAAGAGGTACATGAGAGATTCCATAACTCTCAATCATGAATGAAAAACCACACAAAGG
>JAQCIJ010000012.1 GCA_027592135.1 bacterium
TCGATAAGTAAAGCTGCACCAGCTGAAGCGAGTTGATCATGTAACGTATCGATGGTCGTATGTTGTTTTAGAGGTAGGACAACTTGTGAAAGTATAGGGCCTGCATCCAGCTTTTTTACCATACGTTGAATTGTCACACCGGTTTGCACGTCTCCAGCAAGTATCGCACTCTGCATAGGGCTCGCCCCTCTCCATTGGGGCAGGAGTGATGCATGAACATTTACCGGGGCTATTTGTGGTGCATCCAGAATGTCTTGTTTGAGGATTTGCCCATAGGCAACTACCACAAGGAAATCAAAGTGGATAGTGGACCAGCCGACGCCAAGGCTATGGCCGGCAAGTAGTGGATAGTGGTTGATATCTTTTGGTTGTACTACTTCTATTCCATGCTTTAGAGCACAAGCTTTAACAGGGGTAGGGAGAAGTTCCTGCTTTCTGCCCACAGGCTTATCTGGTTGAGAAATCACGAATAGCACCTCAAATTGAGGATCATTCACCAGTGCCTCTAGCGAGGGGACTGCGAAGTCTGGTGTGCCAGCAAAGATGACTCTAATAGGTGATTCGGACATTAGAAGGAGTATACATGTTATTACTGAGAGAATAGTAGTTTGTAGCTGGGGACTAGGGGAAAGTAATGGTATTCTTTCCTTAATCTACAAACTCCTAGCCCCTAACTACTATTTCTAAACGCCCAAAAATGCTGGCTTCTGTCGTTCGAGATGTTATTTCTCCTATTCTCCATTTGTGCCCTAAGGAATGCAAAATGGTATCGATTACTGAGGTAGAAGTGTCAGAAGATTTTTCGTATTCCACTGTGTATATTTCTGCATTAGAAGAACCAGAAAAAGCACTGAAGTTCTTAGGGAAAAAACTCCCATCTCTTCAGTCAGCTCTTGGAAAAATTCATCGCAATCGCGTTCCAGAACTTCGTTTCTGTATCGATCCGCGTATCGATCGCGGAAACAGGGTTGATGATTTATTGAAACAGGAAAATCCCGACTCTTGATCGGTTCTTGTTTAATGGATCACACTTTCGCCCTGCCAAGTTCTCTCTTCATTGTACGGTCATACCTTACAAGATTTTTTGTGCAATAGATGATCATTGAATCAACTTTGAGCTTCGACGTATCATCACTCCCTTATGTTGAATCTCCATGATATTCGCAACAGTGCAGATTTGCTCTCTAGAGCAGAGCGAATCCTTGTGTTTTGTCATGCAAATCCTGATGGTGATGCCATTGGTGCGCTGCTAGGAATACGTTTATTATTAGAGGCTGCGTACCCAGACAAGCACATTTTAGTACTGTGTAAAGATAGTGCGCCAGACACGTTACTGTTTTTACCAGGGACTGAACGCATAGCACATGACCCACATCTTCGAAATACTGACGCAGTCGTGTTTGTCGATTCTGCAGAACCTAAACTTACGGGGTTGTATGAGACACACTCAGAACTCTTTACCAAAGATGTTTCATCAATCAATATTGATCATCACCCAACCAATGCTCAATTTGCTCGCATTAATCTTGTCGATCCTGCAGCAGCATCTGCCTGTGAGATCGTTGCAGAAATTGCAGACGCGCTGAGTTGGAATATAACTCCCGATATTGCCACCTGCCTTTTGACGGGGGTCTACACGGACACTGGAGGCCTTCTCCATAGTAATACATCAGTTCAGGTCTATCGCACGGTTGCGAGACTGTTGCGCGCAGGTGCGAGGCAACAAGAGATCATCAAGCATGTCTTTCGTACGGCAAAGCCTTCTACACTTAAATTGTGGGGGCGCGTATTAGAAAAGATTTCTCTTACAGAAGAGGGTGGTGCTGTATCTGCGGTTACCAAAGGAGATTTTGCAGCAACAGGTGCACACTACAGCGAGCTTACAGGCGCGATTGATTATTTGAATGCGGTTCCTGGTATGCGCTTTTCGATGATCCTTTCCGAGAGAGATGGAAAAGTAAAAGGGTCTATTCGCACACTTCGTGATGATGTTGATGTTGCAGAGATGGCTGGGAAGTTTGACGGTGGAGGGCACAAGAAAGCAGCCGGCTTTGCACTACCGGGAAAGCTGAAATCTGAAGTACGGTGGAAGGTGGTCAATGAAGAGTAGAGAGTAGAGCGTTACGAGTTACGAGTTTCGTCATCCTCTGAATTCTCAGGCTCTGGTTCAGGCTCTGGGATAGGTTCGTTTGCAGGGTCATCAATAATTTCTTCTTCTTCCACCTCTTTTGCCAGTTGCTCTTCTGCAGCTTTTGTTACATCGTTTTCTCCTTTTTGCTCTGCTTCGCGCTCTTTTTTCTGACGTTCTTCCGCAGCCTCAAGTGCTGCTTTATTCGCATTAACAGCACCGGATCCATCGACACCCTTTGGAATTAATTCTTCGCCAAGGCGTTTTGCCTTTTTATCACGCTTTTGTGCTTCGCGAATAGCGAGAACTTCTTCTGGGTTTGTCGTAATAATTAGTTCTTCTTGTGGACTGGCTACGATCTGAATCGCTACGTGCTTGTTTCCCGCAAAGAAAAGACCCTGACCAACATCTGAATTAAGAAGAAGGTACTTCTCACCATCAGTGAGATAGAACAGCTTCTGCAGGTTATCGACGGCAGTTGGAGATTGTTTCAGGAGAATCTGCAACGAAGCATTCGTGATAATCGGTTTACCAAACGGAGAGTTTACGAAGTCTTCTACATCTTGCGTAATAGTGGTAACTCCGAGGTAGTACTTACGCGCACGCTTGATCAGTCCGTAAAGGAATCTTGCAGAGTCATCGTATTGCATCAGATTCCATGCCTCATCCACTACAAGAAATCGTCGCTTGAGTTCTGCACGAATACGGTTCCAGAGGAAGTTGAGAACGATGTACATCGCAATTGGTCGCAATTGGTCTTCGAGGTCTCGAATTTGGAACACAACAATCTGGTTCTTGAGTTCCACATTCGTTGGTTTATCAAAGAGTCCAGAATAACTTCCATCGGTGTATTTTTGCAGAGTCTTTGCCATATTTTCTCCACCATCAGTTGTCATCAATACATCAACGAGTTCGTGCATTGTTGGTGGTTCTATCTCTCCGGCATTCTCTGTTGTCATATCAATTCCCTTTAGAGCGTATGTATCCAAAATCGCTTTATCGAGGATTCCGTCTTCGGAAGGAGTAAGTGTTCCAAGCATGATTTTAAAGAGGCCATGCAGTGTGATTACAGCGGCACGGAGAATCTCTCCTGTTTGCGCTTCTTCTCCGCGAATAGCTTGGGGTAGATCAAATGGATTGATACGGAATTCGCTTTGCAGTGAGATGGGAATATAGGTTCCGCCTACAGTTTTACACAAATCCACGTATTCGTTCTCTGGGTCGATAACAAAGACCTCTGTTCCAAACATCATTGCTCGCAATATTTCGAGCTTTACTGCGAAGGATTTACCAGCACCAGATGTCGCAAACACTGTGGCATTTGCATTTGGCAGATCAAATCGGTCGAAGATAACCAGTGAATCGTTGTGACGGTTGATACCGTATAAAATTCCATGGTCATCAGTTAGGTCAGATGAGCTAAATGGAAAGCTTGTCGCTAAAGGAGAGGTGTTCATGTTTCGGTTGATTTCCAGTTCATCGATCGCAAGAGGGAGTGTCGAAAGCCAACCGTGCTCCATCTGAAAGAATGCTGGTTTGCTGAGGACAAGCCTTCCTCCAAGAAGTGATTCGACATCTATTTGAAGCTTTTTTAGCTTTAGCGGATCATCAGCATAAATTGTAATGTACATTCCAAACTGAAAGAGTTTCTCTCGTCCACGTGCTAAGAGATCACGGAGTTCTTCTGCATCTTGCAGAGCCGCTTCTATTGATGGATCTCGTACAATTCCACGTTGCTCGAGGATACGAATACTGGATCGCATTTCTGCCACCTTCTTTCGCAGCATCTTCATAATTGCTTTGTTATTACTTGGGTAGATGAAATGCGTAATATCCATTTGTGCATCAAAGTTGATTGTCTGACTGAGCCAGTTTGGATAGATGTAGTTTGGCCAGTTATACACATATAATGTTCGCGCGTACTGATCGTTTAACACAAGCTCCATCGGGTGTATTTCCATACCAGCAGGTGCAATTAGGTCGAGTGTTTTTTGTAGCCCTTCTTCGTAGTAGTTAATTGCCTGCTGCTCTTCTGCAGTAAGGTCTCGTTTCTGTGCAGCCTTTAGTGCATTTGTAGTCTTTTTGTGTAGTCCTAAAAGGTCATCTAATGCTTGCGCCATAAGTGTCAAAGAGTTTGCCTTTGGTGGTGTAGTTTTCTGGTCCATAGATTCGACAATCGACACTGTCGTAAAATCTATTCATTATAGCACAAAAGTTCGTTTAGCTCTAGGTCCTCAAATATTGACAAAAATATGTACTAGTATGTATCGTAGCTTTTCTCAAACAGGCTTGAACCCTTTTTCTTTTTCCATGATTTACCTTCTTCAAGGATATTGAAGTCTGCGATTCCAGGGACATCAATAACGCGTAGTCCAGCTATCAATATCTCACGGTTGGCTTCTACTGCCTGTAATCTCTCTACTGCGACATCTAACAATGTCTTAAATCGTTTAATCATGTCGTCTGTTTGTTCCTCTTTAGTGCTTATTTCTGCATGACTGGCGTTCGCTTCGGCTAGTTGCTCCTCCAATTCTGATGCCTCAGCATATTCTTGATCTTTGAGTACCTTACGTATTTTTTTCTCTAAACTTCGTGTGATATCTCTTTTCTCTTTTACCTCATCCTTTTGCACCTCATTAATCGCTTGAAGCTCCTCAATCTTTCTCTCTATGAGAATACCAGTGTTACGCAGAGATTGAGTGTAGGTATCTATAGCTACAGTCCGGTCCGGACTTCGATTGAGTGCATCGATAATATTTACCTGGAGCACTTCACCAACTTCACGCAATAGTGCAAAGTTCTCATTCGAAGTACTGTTACTCTGCTCTTTAAGGATATTTATGACTGCTTTCATACTTTCAAATGCGCTTTTTACCGGTAGAAATATTCCTTGAGATGTATAAATACCACTATAAATACCAAGTAGACCACTCGGCCGGTTCTTTTGTATCGATTTCTTTGCAAGGATATGCATGATGGAAACTGATGTTTTAGCACCACTAACATGCAACTCTTCAGGTTTTACCTTTTCTCCACAACCTATTAATAGAAGGCAGGGGATAATCGCAGCCGAAAGTGCTCTATTTCGCAGTATCATCATAATATTCTAGCGTTTTTCGGTTTGAATAACAATAGAGTTCATAAAGTGAGTCTATGAGTACATATTGTATACCCCTTTTAGGGTGGACGATTGTGCATACATTTTGTGTTCAAGACATGTACAGAATCTGTATGCAAGATCAAATATTGTTTTCATGTGCTAACCCCATTTAAGAGTGCTACAGTTACCGTAAATTAGTGAGTAGCAGATTTGATCACTCGTCTAAATTACTTCATGTTTTCCTCCCTCTCAAACACAGTTCAGAAAGCACTCTCTGCAGAGTGTGGAGTGGAGGATATTGTGGTTACTTGGGAGCGGCCACACGATGCTTCTCATGGTGATCTTGCTACCCCAATCGCATTACAAATCTCAAAAAAAGTTGGCAAAACCCCAAGGGAGATTGCGGAGATGATACTTCCTGCTTTAGAAGGAGAGGAGACCATTGAAAAGGTAGAGATTGCAGGACCTGGTTATGTCAATATCTGGTTGACTCCTACTGCACTCGTTGGAGCTTTGGGGTCTGTCCGTCAAGCATGCACGGCAAAGGTAAAGAGAGAGAATGAAGCTCCAGTAATTGTAGAGTACTCCCAGCCAAATATCGCAAAGCCGCTTGGGATACATCACATTCTATCTACTGTTATTGGGCAATCTGTAGCTAACCTTCATACACACCTTGGATTTAATACTATAAGCATTAATCACCTAGGAGACTGGGGGACCCAGTTTGGAAAATTAGCTGTTGCACTAGATAAATGGGGAGACAAGCCAGTTACCGAATGTAGTTTGGACGACTTGCTTGCATTGTATGTACAGTTTCATGAGCAAGCAGAGAGTGATGATACTTTAGAAGATGCAGCGCGTGAGGCATTTAGAAAGCTAGAGCAAGGAGACGAGGAATTGAGGGCGTTTTGGCAGTCGGTAGTTGATATTACGATGGCAGAGATGGAAACAATCTACAGTCGACTTCATGTTTCATTTGATCACACTCATGGAGAAAGTTTTTACGAAGATAAAATGCAGCCCATCATTGATGAAGGAAAAGAAAAGGATGTTTTTGTAGAAGGGGAGAATGGGGCGCTTATTGTTGAATTTTCAGAGGAGAGCAACATGCCTCCTGCGATAGTAGTAAAGGCTGACGGAGCCACTATTTACCTTACTCGGGATCTCGCGACCACCTCTTACAGGATTACTACCTGGAATCCGCAAGCGATCCTTTACATAGTAGATGTGGCTCAGTCTTTATATTTTCAGCAGTTGTTTGCCACAGTAGAGAAGCTCGGATGGGACTTGCCACACCTTGAGCACGTAGTCTTTGGGCGTATGCGATTTGCAGATAAGAGTATGAGTACCAGAAAAGGAAATATTCTTAAGCTCGAAGAGGTACTGGATGAGGCAGAAAAACGTGCAGCAGATGTTATCGCTTCTCATGGAGATAGAATTCAAACTCAAGATCCAGAGGGTCTCGCTACTATGATGGGACAAGGAGCATTGGTGTACGGAGTGTTAAGTCAAAATAGAAAAATGGATATGGTCTTTGATTGGGATAAAGCTTTAAGTTTTGATGGTAACTCTGCACCGTACTTACAATACACGCATGCTCGAGCACGTTCCATTGTCTCCAAGGCAGGTGATGCAGTCGAACCGAATACTATCGATGCACTTTCGGATAAAGAGCGATCATTACTTAATACATTACTGGGATTTGAAAATTCACTTCAAGATGCACAAACCAGTTTGATGCCCCATATACTTGCCAATTATCTTTTCGATCTCTGTCAGGATTATAACTCTTTTTATAATGATGATCCCATTTTAAAAGCGGAGGAGCCTGCAAGATCGTTTCGTGTATACCTCACTTGTTTGACGGCTGACGTCATAAAGACGGGTGCGCAACTTCTTACTATTTCTGTCCCTGACCGCATGTAATCATGGCTTACTACTCTTCCTCCCGACGTTCTTCTACTCCTCGCCCATTTATTGGGTTTCTCCTCGTAGCTTCTTTCGGCATCTTGTTTGCTGGATGTGGTGGATCGGAAAAATCAGAAATTCCTCAAGCAGAGGATTTCTCTTTTACTGCAGAAGATCTGGCTCGTGTAAAAGAGCTTGCTGGAGATGGAAGTGGTGCATTTATTCCTCGATTGGAGCTTGCTCCAGAGCAAGAAGGGCAGAGTGGGCCTCCTATTATTGATGTAGGGTCTATCGATAAATTTAATTCTATGCGTACAGCTTCTGATGGAGAACAGGATATGTTTCGCGTTACCAATGCTTTTTTGAATGTTCGCAATGCTCCGAAAGTCACTGCAACACAAATTGCTCGATTGGAGCAGAGCGAATCGGTACAAGTAGTAGAGTTTGTTGATGCTGCATGGGCGAAGGTTTTGATTAATGGTAAAGAAGGCTACGTCGCGTCTCGGTATGTCAGTAAGCTTGTAACAGAAACGCAGCTTGCAGAAGAAAAAAAGAAGTACGAAGGTTTGATGTATGTAGATTTCGGGTTCCTTAATGTTCGTAAAGAGGCAGATGCGAATAGTGAACTACTCGGAGAGCTTGCAGGTCAAAGCTTTATCCGTCCACTCTCACAAGATGAAGTATGGGCACGTATTCCTTATCACGAAGGCGATGGTTTTGTCGCTGTACAGTATCTCACACCGTTCCTTCCTAATTTTCTTGTACGACAAGGATCTTTTCATCTTCCTGTAGTGCACTACAAACTTGCAAGCGAAGGAGTGCTCGGTGTAATGCCACAGCACTTAGAGGCTCTGAAAAGTTCTGGATACACCATTTGGACGATGAGTGATTTTTATCAGCTTTTAAATCAGCAAGAAGAGAAGGATGTTCGTCTTAATCCGAATACCATTATTCTTGCAGTATCAGATATTACTGGAGAGAATGTGAACGAGCTTTCTACAGTGCTACGGTCTAGCGGTGTAGATGCAACCTTGTTTTTAACAGGAAAATCTCTTAGTAGTGGTATCGATCAAAAGCAACTGATGACACTAATCGCCAATGGACATGACTTGCAGACAGCAGGACACACAGGAGATGATTTGCGTTCTCTTACCAATGCGCAGGTCGAGCTAGAGCTCTCGCAGAGCAAACAGCTGCTTGAGCAAATCACGAAGAAGAAAGTCATTGCTGTTGCCTATCCTCTTGGAGGTGTTAACGACCGTATTGCACGCAAAGCAGGAGACGTAGGATATCTTCTTGGTCTTTCTAATGCACCAGATACACGCTTTGAACGCACGCAACTTCTTCGGATGCCAAGCCTTACCATAAAGGCATCCACTTCATCTGACGATCTCCTCTCTTTAGTTTCGCAATAAGCGCCTTTGCTACTTTACCTGGAAGTTCTGCAGTTGCTGCAGTAGCCCATCTGTACCGTGCTTAGTCGCTTCCATGGCTTGCTCTGCGGCGACTTTTGCGATGTTTGCCATTACTTCGTCACCGTGCTGGTAGAAGTACCATGCACCAATGATAAAGGCGATTCCAGGGATAATGCCGATCAATCCTTTTATAAACCCTGCACGCATGCGGAGCGTATCTCGTCTGTCGATATTTTCGAGATGCTGAATAATGATATCGATCTTGTCTTCTTTTGGCATAATACAATTGGGAAATTTCCTCTGCATTATCCACTATTTGTCGGCTATAGCCAAGAGGCGATGGCTGATGCACTATCCTTTATCCACTATTAAAATCCGCGACGCCACTTGCGGAGTGTTTCGAAGGCGCGTGTCAGATAGTACCGTGAATGTACGGGAACGTCCATGCAGTGCACGAGCTCAAGTAGTTCTCCTCCAAAGCCTCGCTTAAAGAGTGTCACTCCTGCAAATGGATGTTTCGTGATGCCCTCTGGAGCTATGCCCCAGAAGCTGTACATGTGGTCTCCGCGTTTGATGGCATCTTGGATCGCTGTCCATTGTAATAGATATGATGCAGGGATTTTTCGGTGTTTGTGGGTACTTGCCCCGTGGTGATAGCTGGTTTCTCCAAAAGCGTGCATGTGAATAGATGAGGCGATAACTTCTCCTTGGTAATGCGCTTGGTACATCGTGCATTCTCCTCGTTTCCAAAAGTGCTCTACTTGAGACCGAAAGAACGTATTGGTATACGGTGTAAAACTGTGACGCTTGCGTGTTTCTTCGTGTAGCTCGATAAACGTATCTAAGTCTTTAAGAGGATCTTTCGATCGTGTGATCGTCACACCATCTTTCTCTGCTCTGCGGATCAAGTTGCGTGTATTTTTTCGCATGCCAACGAGAATCGTTTGTTCGTTTGTTCGTTTGTTCGTTTTAAGATCAATAAGTGGAATATGCCAAATGTGCTCTGCCAGGAGATGAAGCGGCGCAGGCTTAAAAGTGGAAAGTGGAAAGTGGAAAGTCGATAACTCTTCTGTGGGAATAAATGGACTTAATCGAATAAAAGAACATCGGTGCTTTCTTGCTTGTTCTTTTAGTGCATCTATCAATTCTTTTTCCACTGTACATTTTCCGTTTTCCGCTATCACGGGGCCATACGGGACAACCAAATGCCTTCCTCTGCGAGCAGGAATTACAAGGGCTTGGCAGATTCCCACGATCTTTCCGTCTTCGCGCATCTCTAGCCTAATAGGCTCTTCTCCTATACTTCGGTACACCTCTCCCATTGTCCAGCTTTGCATAAATGGACGGTAGGTTTGCTTAGAAAGGAATTCATCCCAATCTGCCTGATTTGTAGCCACTTGAATATTCATCATATGATTTTGGCAAGAATACCAATTAATTGATGTGCTTGCTTAATAGATATCGTCGGATGTGTCGGTAGTGTCAGCAATTGCGTAGCGAGACGCTCGGCCTTGGGGCACGATCCTGGAATATATCCTGCAGCCTCTTGGCTTACAGAACGAGGGCACACAGATGCTCCTGTCCAACCATCATCGAGATGGGCGTTATAGCGTTTGAGCTTCTTGCGAATATCATCTGCATCTTGAACGAGCAGTGGAAATTTTTGTAGAGGCAAATGTGTATCTACTCCTGCAGGAACGTTCCAGTTGTGGTGCTCAGCTGCGTCTTTGTAGATCTTCGTGAGTGTTCTGCGGTGATTGTTCAGAGAATGAAACCTCTTAAACTCCCATCGCACAAGTGCACAGAGGGCAGATGGCATTCGGTGTATCTCGGTAGACTGATATCCTGTCTTTTCCTTTTGAGAAATAACAGGGACGAGGGCTCCACACTTCGAAGCGAGAAGCAGCAGTGCTTTTCCAATACCTATTCCGTATAGAGGCTTAGTCGATGCGTATACAAGGGGATACAGGAGGAGTCTTTTTATAGTAAAGAACGGAAGTTCGGATGCATTTTGTACCTCTGTACGTAACAAGTTTGTAACAACTTCATCTTTGGAAATAATGGCACCACCACTTATTCCAGAAGCTGCTTTGTCTCTTCCAAAGCTCAGCATCAAAAAATCTGCATGTTTTCCGATACGCTTTGGTCCTGTAACGTCTGGCAGTACGTGAGCGCAATCTTCTATCAGAAGTAATCCGTGTTTATCACAAATAGATCGTAACGCTTCGGTGTCTGCTACTATCCCAAACGTGTGTTGCACGATAATCGCCTTGGTGCGCGAGTGTATTTTCCCTTCGAGTGCTTCAAGATCAATGTTGAGTGTTGCGGGGTCTATTTCGCTAAAGACTGGAGTAAAGCCTGCTGCATGAATAGCATTTGGCAGAGCGACGCAGGTAAATCCTTGGATTAGTATTTCACTGCCGTGATCTATGGGTAAATTTCTGAGCAATGCGAGCAATGCTTCTCGTCCTGAGGAAAATAGACTGCAAGGGGCGTCAAACCAGTGGACGAGTGTTTCTTCTAGCCACTGTCTCTCTTCTCCTGTTTTCCATTTCCAAAAGAGGCCAAGTTGCTTAAGGCTCTGCAATAGATATGCACCAGATACATGTGGGCCGAATGTATGGTGGATAGGGGAAAAGAGGATAGAGGAAAGTGGAAAGTGGATAATTACGGAAGTAGATTACTGATGTGATTCTGGTTCATTCTGCCTACGCACAATAGTAGATCACCATCTGATATTTTTGCTGAATCGTTATTCATAGTTTCTAGGGTTCCGCTAAAGCTTTTTGCAAAGGCTGACTTTCCGTGTTTTCCGGTAAAGATTACACGATCTATCACACCATTGCTTGCAGCACCGAGTTCTTGATGAATACGATCTTCATCTTTACCAAGTTCTATGAGACCCGGAGTAATCAGAATTTTTTTCTTGGCAGGATGAGACTTCGCCCACGCAAGGCTTGCACGAAAGCTTGAGGGACTTGCATTATGCGTGTCATCCAAAATAGTAATGCCTCGCTCTTTGCGAACAGAGAAGGTGTGGTGTGGAGGTTCGAATGTACGAAGCGCAGTAGCGCAGTCGCTAAGAGAAACATCTCGTTGCGCAGCTACTGCAATGCTGAGGAGAACATTAGTCACGTTATGTGTGCCATGCAGTCGTAGAGAGAATATCTGGTCCTCTGCACGAAACTTGATACCTGCACTCGTCTCTTCTATGTCAAATGCTTCGAGATCTGCATGTCCTCCAGTGCCGACGGATACCACTTCGCACGAGCACAAACTTTTCATGCTCTCACACTGGCTATTATCGCCATTGATAAATGCTTTACCATCTTTTGGTAATGCCTCGAGTAATTCACCCTTGGCTTTACACAGCTTTTCTTGTGATCCAAACAGCGCAATATGCTGTGAGCCGATAAACGTTACTACTCCCATATGCGGCTTGGTAATGTCGCACAGTCTCTTAATCTCTCCGGCCTTGTACGCTCCCATTTCTACTATGATGATCAACTCTTCTTCACGATTGTGAGTAGGAAGTTCTTTGAGCAGCCATTGGGATACTCCCATCTCGGAATTTACATAAGCAGGTGTACAGAGAACGTTCTTTTTTTTTAATACATGAGCTATTAGCTCTTTTGTTGTGGTCTTTCCCACAGAGCCTGTAATACCAATGACTGTTGCATTGCTAAATTCTGATCGCAAAGCGGTGGCCTTTTGCATGATGCGCTTCTTCAAGCTTATATCAATGGGTAAAAATAGTAACCACGCTAGCGCAACTGTTCCAGGTTGTAGTAGAGGAATAGTTACTATTGACCAATGGCTATTGACCAATGACCAGTAACTGATCGAAGTAGTAAGGATTGCAGATAATACAACGAGTATCCTCGCTTTCATCGTCCATACTGGAAACCGCTGACGTCGCATCCCAAAAGAAAGTACAGAGAATGCAGCAAGTGCCGCTAGGGTTCTATCAATTGTTAAAAGAGAAATTCCTACAAGAAGGATTGCAGGTCGGGTAACTCCAAAGAGTTGCCGCACTACTCCAGAGGACCGCAAGTGCTCTCGTAATCTATCGACTCTCCACTCCTTTATCTGCCAAAGGCTGGCAAATGTGAGCAGAGGGGATAGGGATGCCAGTGTTACGAGGCAAAACCTTAAAGTCATATTCATAGCTATATTCTATAGTTTACGACCAAATATCCCAATATTTCTATCAGTGTTTGTTTTGAGTAGTTGTACATATTTGCAAAATATGTTATAATAAACTAGTTTTCCATTATCCCGATTTATACAGATAATAATGGAGCACGGTATGTAAATGATGCATTCAGTGAATGGAGAACTGGTGTGCTTAATACAATGAAGCAATAATTTCACCGATTTCCTTTGCTTTATCTCGATGCACTCCATGATGAACACCTTTGAATGTATGTAACGTTGCGTTTGGTATTTCTGCTTCCATGATTTTTGCATCGCCGTATGGTGTCATACCGTCATCTGTTCCCCAGAAGAGATCTGTGGGAAGTGTGATAGATTTTAAGAGTGGTCGTAAATCTTCGCGGGTAACGTTGATCATCGTTTTACGCATAACGTCGGAAGCTTTTTCGTAGTCATGTACGCGGACAAGTTTGTAGAGGAGTTTTTTCCCCAGTGGTTCTAGTTTTTTAATGCCTGGAATAGCGAACAGTGCCTTTCCGCCTTTGGCGAGGATCAAACCGATGACACGTTTAGTATGCCTTGGATGATGAATACCGGCAGAAGCGCAGAGAAACAGGTGCGTTGGTAGTGTAAAGTTTGTAGTGTGTAGTTTTCCGGTAACGAGCTTAATGGCAATGCGGCCGCCATGAGAGTGACCGAGTACGTACCAATCTCTATTCCCTATTCCCAATTTCCCACTGTTCTTCATCCACTTCACAACCCAATCGGCATAGTCATCATTGGTAAATGCTTCCTTGGGTTCTGGTTCATCGCCAAACCCTGGAAGATCTGGTGCAATCACTTCTACATCTGTATCATGCAGTGCTTCGCGTAGCTGATCAAATGAATGGGCGGAGCCACCCCATCCATGTAGACAGAGCAATACTTTTTTTGAAGAATCACCCTTCGGATTCTTTGGATTCCTAGGATTCTTCATGATTATTTAAGACGGAGAAGTTTATTAATTTCACCAGCTACACGATTTGGGTGGGGGACTTGGTCGATCATAGCGTTTGCATCGGCGGTAATTGTTCCGCCAGTATCTAACCACAATGTTCCGTATCCCAGTACTGTTTGGAGAATTCCACGCTTTCTTGCTTCTACACCTTGAATATTACTCAGTGGGATTTGTCGCATTTCATCTACAGTAAATAGCGCTTCTTTTATCCAGATAATACGCTTCGTGGTTATAACAATATCTTCCATCGCTTCACTGAGTAGCTTGTGAAAGAACCAATGCAGAGAAAGATAGGTAAGAATCATTCCTAAAAACAGGAGTGTGTTTGAGAGTAATGGGGAAGAGCTCGCAGACATACCAGCAGCGACGAGTATAGAAGCACTTGCGTTGATGACGATGAGGAATGCACATGTCGGTGCGATGTATTTTATCCAGTGTGTAGAGAATGCTCGCACCATAATTTCTTCTGCCGGCGATCGAAAATTTCCTGTTAGGCTCACGAGATTGCTGGAGTGTAGAAATAGATAATCGAAGATCCGATAGCAACAGTGCTAATCGCAATAACGTAAATCCAGATTATAATTGTGCTTTGCAATGTGCAACTTGGCTTTACGCCTGCCTCAATAGTATGTACAAGATTTTCGTGCTTATAGGAAATGCGCTTGTATTCATGTACAAAGAGCAGCATCACTGCAAGTGATACGAGCTGAATTGCTATAAAGGCTATGGTTACCATAGGAGGTAGTGTACAGCTTGTTTTCGCTTTCAGCTACACCGAAGCTAATAGATAGTCCATCTCGACTCACTCCGTTTCGCTTTGCTCAGCATTCGACAGGCTCACGCTAAAGACTCATTCGACTCGCTTGGAAAAGAATGGCCCGAAGGACCATGAGCGAGAAATTCACGAAGTGAATTGCGATTCGAATGGTGCCACGGGACAGAATTGAACTGTCGACCTCGGGCTTATGAGTCCCGCGCTCTAACCAACTGAGCTACCGTGGCATATATGAGGAGTGAATGATCGTAACCAACTGCTTGTCGGCCGAAGCTCCGGAGCAGTTGCGGAGGAGCGAAGGCTGAAGCTACTGGTGTATTAGGGCAATTATGCAGTAATTCTTTCTAAGGTTGAAGTCTAAACCAAAGAAATAATTCCGATTCCTGCTATCATCATTGTAAGTTGAATTGCAGCTCCTTTGAGACGGGTATCTTTGTGGAGCTCTGGAATCAGGTCTGATCCTGCGATATAGAGGAAATTTCCTGCAGCAAGTGGCAAGAGAATCATCTCAATATTTGTGATAGATTGCGCAAGGACGACGACGAGTCCTACACCAATAAATGCCGTGAGAGCTGAGAAGAAGTTAAACAGCAGGGCTTTGCTCTTGGACATTCCGCTGTGAATAAGTACGGCAAAATCTCCAAGTTCCTGAGGGATTTCGTGGAGGAGAACAGCGATAGTTGTAGAAATTCCTACAGGGATAGATACGAGGTAGGCGGTGGCAATCAGGATTCCATCAAGGACATTGTGTACGGCGTCTCCTATTATGACAAGGGGGCCAACAGGATGCACGTGTGTTGCACATTCTATATCGTGGCAGTGACGCCAATGGATAAATTTTTCGATAATAAATGAGAAGAGAATTCCTACAAGAACCCATGCAAGGTTTTCTGGGTGCTCCTCTATAACCTCTGGAATCAAGTGCAAGAAGACATTTCCAAGTAATGCTCCTGTAGAAAAGGAGACGAGAACCATCATCATCTTCTTTAGGAAAGATGTCTTAAACGATAGAAAGAGAACACCTGCCAAGGAGACAAGACTTACGATAAATACGCTGAGGAGGGTGTACTGAAAAGGGGTCATAGCTGGAACATTCTACTGGGAAAGTCGCCAGACAATCCAGATAACATCCTTTTTTTTAGAGAGATCAACAAAATCCTCAGATAATTGACGTTGCACGAGAAGTCCCTTGTGACGTACCATCTACATGAATTTCTTTTCCCACATTACTATGAAAAAATTTATTGCACTTATTGGTTCATTTGCACTTCTCTCTGCCTGTTCCTTCACTGTCACCACCGAAATGAAGGATGATACTAATGATGGTGATGATGTTGTTCCTGTAGAGGAGGTAGAGGAGGCAGAGGAGATAGAGGAAACCGAAGAGTCCGAAGAAGCTTCTGCCAAAGAAGATGATGGGACAGTCGATGGTGCATCCAACGAAGATGCGGGTGGAGATGGTACAAATACAGGTGGTGAAGCAGCTTCTAGCGAAGACAGCGCTGATGAGGATACTTCTTCCGAGGCTGTAGCAGAATAATGCCCAGCACACTATTACTATTGGTTCCCGTACTGTTTCTTACTGCATGTGAGAGGCAGTACGAACAAAACCCAGATCCCAATCATACCCATGCAGACTTTGCTGTATGGGTTGAGGGGGAGAAGGTGGAGTTTACGGATGCCAAGTATATGTCCGGAGTTTCGTGGGATGATAAAGCACATGACGAAGTACATGAGTATCTCGATCAGTATCTTCATCTGCATGATGAAATTGGTCATGTGCTACACCGGCACAAGCCAGGACTCACACTTCAGGCATTTTTTGATTCGCTCGATTACACCTTTTCCGATGACTATACGTGGAGAATGTTCGTCAACGAAGAGGAGATGGAATTCGATCTAGAGTATGTCTTTAAGGACATAGACGCAGTATTGCTCACAACATCTTCTGCAAGTGCACAAGTACTTGATGAGGTAGAGCAGCTCACAGATGACGCTTGTCGCTACAGCAGAACATGTCCATGGCGAGGAGATCCACCAGCAGAAAATTGCATAGCAGATCCTGCTGTGCCATGTGTAGTACCTGAGGATGACCTATAAGTACATTTGCTATCTGCCTTTATCCTACTACCAAGAATAAGTCTCGATACACAATATAGCTGATATACAATATGTATCCTGAAAAGAGTACGCCTCCTTCGAATTTATTGAGAATGTAGTCGCGTTCCTGTCTCCACCACATAAAGACACGGTGATGGAATCCTCCGTTGTGAATAAGAAAGAAAAGGAGAGCGGTTGATCCTACAACGACGAGAAGATCTGTATTGAGAGCAGGTTGAAAAGGCAGAGGCTTGATAATTGCAGAAATTCCGAGAATCCAGAAGATATTAAAGATGTTGGATCCGACAATGTTCCCAATAGCAATATCTGCTTTACCTTTTCTTGCAGCAACAATAGAAGCAGCAAGCTCTGGGAGTGATGTTCCAAGCGCTACTATAGTAAGACCTATCAAGGCTTCGGAAAGTCCCAACATTGCAGCAATGGCTTTTGCACCTTCTACAGCAAGATTTCCTCCAGCTCCGAGGCATATGAGTCCTGCACTAAAGAGCATCCATGCTTTACTGAGTGTCATTGTAGGTTTTGAGTGACCATTTTTTTCCGCAAGACCATTATGACGTATGCCAAATGTATAGTAGAGGAAAATAATGAAGAACCCGATGAAAGCTATTCCATCACTTCTGCTGAGTTCTGATTGCACATAACCATCGACTATCATGTCATTGGCCATAATGAGTAGCGTGATAGAGGCAAGCAGCATGAATGGAATTTCTTTGAGTACTGTAGATTTTTGTACAGCAAGCGGTGTCATGAGTGCTGTGATACCTAAAATAAGCATGGTGTTTGAGATGTTTGAACCAACGATGTTTCCAATAGCGATATCTGCGCTTCCTTGGAAGCTCGCGACAATGTTTACAATAAGCTCTGGAGCGGATGTTCCAAATGAGACTACCGTAAGACCAATCATTAAATCGCTTAGTCCCATGCGTTTTGCAATGGATGAAGCACCTTCTACAAGCCAGTCTGCTCCTTTTATAAGGAGTATGAATCCTCCGATGAGATAGACAATAGGCATAAGCATCGGTGAGAGTGTACAAGAGGAAAGAGGAAAG
Organism: bacterium; assembly: GCA_027592135.1. Taxonomy (GTDB): domain Bacteria; phylum Patescibacteriota; class Gracilibacteria; order Peribacterales; family Peribacteraceae; genus UBA2170. The sequence goes on from JAQCIJ010000012.1 coordinate 17,649, forward strand.
AGGAAAATTCTTTTTATACTTGCGCAGTATCTAGCTATTAAGCAGTATACTGTTCACATATGTCCGATCAGAAAGACCCAGCACAGGCACAAGATGATGAAAGTGATGAACTTGCGAAGCTCAAAGAGCTGGCTGCACGAGCACAGGCAGACTTACAAAACGCCAAAGCACGTATGGAAAAAGAAGCACAGGAGATCCGCAGCTTTGCAATGCTTGGACTCATCGAAAAACTGTTGCCTACTGTCAGTAATTTTCAGAGAGCATTCGAACACTTGCCAGAAGACATTGCAGATCACGATTGGGTAAAGGGATTACAAGCAACCGAGCAACAACTGATGTCCAATTTGGCATCCGTTGGCTTGCAAAAAATTCCCGCTCTTGGCGAACCTGTAGACTCACAGCAGCACGAGGTACTGCAGGCAGCAGCTGGCGAAAAAGACGTTGTTGTTCAGGTATTAGAAGAAGGATACACACTGAATGGGAAGGTTATTCGCCCTGCGAAGGTTATGGTTGGCAATGGTAATGCCGAGTGATGCGTATGCGTTACGCGTTACGCGTTACGAGTGATTTGAATGCATCGCCCTTTTCTTCGAAGTCTTTGAACATGCCGTAGCTTGGGGAAGCAGGGGAGAGTAAACAAGTGGATAATGGACCAGCCGACGCCAAGGCTATGGCCGGCAAGTAGTGGATAGTGGATAGTTTCGCAGTATCTACTGCTTCTTTCATTGATGTGACTTCGTGCACAGTTACATCAGTATCGGTGATCGCTTTTGCTATACGTGGTCCTGACTCTCCCATGACAATGACATGTTTGATGCTAGAGGCTGCGATAACTTCTCCAAGCTGGGTAAAGTCGTTGCCGCGGTCTTGTCCGCCGAGGATGATGATTTTTACGTTTGGACTGAGCGCATGGATAGCAGCAATCGTTGATTCTGGTGTTGTGGAGATTGCATCATCAATCCAGTTGATACCGTGATGCTTTCCGAGATCTTTGAGTCTATGAGGAAGTCCTTCAAAATTTTGCACAGCTTCGATAATCGTCGCATCATCTATTTCAAGATGTCTTGCCACGGCAGTAGCACCTGCGATATTACAGAGATTGTGTACGCCGACGAGTTGAGTATCAATAATGGCAATAGGGGAGTCTTCGGCTGTATAGGCGAAAGCAGTTCCCTTAGAGCACTGTGCGATTTCTTTGGCACCTTCGGATTCACCGTAATAAAAGACGGTATCATCAGCTTCCTGAAACTGTGTGAGGTGCTTCTTGGCATCTTTATAGTTCTCTAGCGTGCCGTGATAATCTAAGTGTTCTGGGAAAAAAGAGGTAATAACGGCTATTTGAGGGCTTTTTTTGGTATTCATTAATTGATAACTGGAGAATTCTTGAACAAAAAATTTGTTCAACCCCCCTTCTTCTATATGGGCAATTGCTGCATCGCCAATGTTTCCGACGAGTGTGACGTCTTTCCCTGCTTCTTTTAGAATTGCTGCAATAAGGCTGGCAGTTGTACTTTTCCCTTTGGATCCTGTGACTCCTATTACTGTTGTCTGTGGATCTATAGAATCGAGGAAGATCTGTGTCGAGTTGGTTATTGGTACAGACGTCGGAGGCAAGAGACTGGGTGGAATACCGGGTGCCTTGATGATCAGATCAAATCCATCAAGATTATCCAAATACTTAGGCCCATCTTTCCTATCCCGCAGCTCAATAGTTGCTTCGGGGGCGTATTTCTTTAGTGCTTGCGTCATTGCTGTGCCTTCTCGACCGTAAGCACCAAGAATCACAATACTTTTGCCGTTAAGATCTTTAATATGCATATACAATATTAATGAATCAACGAATCAACGAACCAACGCATTACGGGTGTGTCATCAAACTCTCCTCTCTTCTTGATCATTTCAAAGGCCTGATTTGTTTCCTCTGGTGTCCCTACACATTCAAATGGTTTAAATCCTTCTCGTCCAAGTAATTGCGCAAATAGGGGAATAGTTGAGGCATCTTCAAAGATATTTTTATGAAACATTTCTACTACTGCATCTTTTTTAATGTGAGCTGCCATAAGCGCAAAAACAAATGTGCACTTCGGACATGTTCCACACCAGCGATCCTGCAAGTATTCTCCAGCAACCTTCCAGTTTTTATTGCAGCTCGTTGTACAAGCAAAGTATTGTGGTAGTTTTACAAAATCAGCAGCGATTTCTAGTTCGCTCATTTCGCGGAGCTTACTGAAGTACTGGAGATGAGTGTTTACGTACGTCTTGATATATGCATCGAAGCTCTGTTCGAATTCACTGCTCTTGCTCCATTGATGATTGATCTGCTTACCGAGGTATTCGACATTTCCTTCGTTCGCACTTTTTTCGTTACTCATGACAATTTCATCAAAACCGTAGATCTCAGCAACGACTACTGCAAGGCAAGAGAGGTACGCAGTAATAGGAATGTGACCATTGAGAGCGCCTTGCTCGTTCATCTCAAAGAGCTTACGAGGAAGCTTTCGCTTAACCGTAATACAGGGTAGTCCTGTTACAGAAACAAAATCATCAATTAACGGATGTCCCCCCATACGCAGAAGCGTGATATCTTTTCCTTCGGCACGGAGTTTTTCTATAGTGACCGTTGAATCTTTTCCTCCACCAATAGGTACGAGGACTTTCCCGGTTGTTGGCCTATCAGACTGATGAAAAATTGGAGTCCCTGGTTCGTTAACTGGAAATTTGATGAGTTCCGTAAAGTCGATCTGGTTCTCGTAGAAAAACTCTCCCAGGCCGTTTTCGTAAACATTATCCCAAAAAGCAGCTTGTTCAGTATTCAAAATCCCAGATCGTACTTCAATCGATTTTGGGCAGCAGGTTTTGTAGTAGCTCACACCTCCTGCAAGATGCAGTGCAAACAGCGCTTGTTCAATTGCATTAAGGCAAATGCCTTCTGTAGGGATCTCGAGGACCTCGGTAAATTGCACTTCGTCATCCAAGCTATAGACCAAACGAATTTCACCCGTTTCTGGGTCAAATGAGTAGGAATTGAAGATGAGAGAATTGTATTGCTTCATTGTGTTATAGAATAGCGTATCTTTGCTTTCGAAGGCAGAAAAATCTATGTAGGATTATGGCGTGCCGGAGTGGCGGAACTGGTAGACGCGCACGACTCAAAATCGTGTGAGCTCACGCTCGTGAGAGTTCAAGTCTCTCCTCCGGCACCAAAAAAACAATGCGGGCAAGAATGCCCGCAGAGCGCCCATCCCTGGGTGCAAACGTTTAATCATTTACTGAATAGTGATCACTGCTTCTGTAGGTGTTTCGAGAGTTGCTCCTCCCGTTGCATTCGTCAATTTAAAGCGGAAGCTCTCTCGTGAATCATCTTTGGTATCTGAGAGGATAGGGATAACAATGTGCTTCTGGGACTCTCCTTCTTTAAAGGTAAGCGTTCCTGAGGTTTCGGTGAAGTCATCTCCTGCTTTAGCAAGTGCGTTTACTGTCTCGTAGTCTACGGTTACTTCTCCTTTGCTTCCTCCCATGCGATTGATAACGACAATGAAGGGGTTTCCTTCTGATGCATTGTCATATTTTTCTTCTTCGAGACGTATTTTACCGTTCCCAAAGCTGGATATTTCATTATCGACAATCGTAAGTTTTGCCGTACTGAGTGAGCCGAGTGCCGCACCTCCTGTCGGGGTAGAGAGCTTGAGGTTAACCGTCTTGTTTCCATTGGTAATGCTATTGTCTTTTACAGTGATTGTTACAGTTTTACTACTTTCGCCCTCGCCGAAGCTGATCGTTGCATTGTTTTGATCATAGTAGGTGTTATCTGCTGTACCATCTGTTGTTTCAAATTTAACAGATGCTGCTCCAGATGTTCCACTGTTACGGTCAATAGTTACAGTGACAGAGCTCATATCTTCTGAAGCCTGATACTCTACAGCTGAGAATATAAATACCCCATGAGCGTTGCTGACATCAGCTGATGATCCATCGCCTTCGTCGTTATCAACAATGGTAAGCGTTGCTGTATCTGGTGAACCGAGCTGCCCACCCCCTGCAGGGTCACTGAGTTTTACAAATACTGTCTCATTATCCTCTGCCTCATTGTCGTCGATTATAGGGACTTGAAATGATGCTGTCGTTTTTCCATCGGCAAAGGTGAGAGTTCCTTCAGAAAGATCATAGTCACTTCCACTATCTGCTGTACCATTTTGCGTCTCGTACTTCACGGTAACACTTCCTGCATTTCCACCGTATCGAATCACGTTAATGGTTGCGGCGGCTTTGTCTTCATCTACCTTGTAGCTTCCTGTAGTAAATCGGAATGATCCTGCACTATTGACTGTCGCGTCTCCAGCTTCAGAAGAAGAGCTTGAAGAACTCGAAGAGCTCGAAGAGCTCACCACTCTTCTACTAGTACTCGAAGAGCTTACAGCGATAGATTGTCCTGTCAGGTGTGCTTTCATGCGTTGCATCATTACTGCTACTTGCCCCCTTGTTACGAAGTCGTTCGGACCAAATCTTCCATCACTATATCCAGTGATAATTCCTGCAGAGTACATATCTCCCACTGCAGAGTCGTAGTATGTACCACCTGATACATCGTTGAAGACTGCAGAGCCAAGTGTGCTGGCATGTGCAGAGGCGAAGAGTCCGAGAGAGAAGCCGAAGAGAATCAGTGAAGTGGAGTTGGGGCGTTTCATTTTGTATAAGTAGTAAGTACTATGATAATTATAGTTTATGTATTTTTCTATTTACAATACGTGTATTGAGGAGTAAAAATTGAATATGTCTCGAGAGGTTCACATTCTCTTTGATTCTCAAAAGGTTAAGGACATAAAAGTCCCTGCCAATGGTAATGATGCACTCATGCAAGCAATGGGTAAGCTTCGACGTGGCTTAAAGAACCATTCTTATATACCTGGGGAGAAAGTTCCTGTGGATTTGATCCCAGTCGGTGTTAATGAGGAAGGTGTGTACTGTGCAGATATTCCAGGTGGCGAACTTTCTAGTGATCTTGATACGACAATTCATGTACGTTTCCCTTTAGGCTTAAAGGGGTATACAGGTGGTAACGGTGTTGAGGAAGTTTTTGCACAGGCAAATGGTGTCCTAATAGATGATGGTGGAAATATTCAGAATGGGGCGTTGAATACTCTAATTGCTATCCATAATGCAGGTTTGCGTAAATTGCTTCAGGATAGAGGGTCAGATATAAAAATAACTATAGTCAGTAGCAGTGACCCTTTTCAGAGAGTGGATTCAAATTTTTCTCATGAGATGAGAGAACTTGCTGATGTGCACATTATGGATGTTCCAGATAGGTTTGCTATTCAGGTCCCGTGGAAAGAGGGGCCTTCAGATGGAACATTGGCATTTACTTCTTCACCAAAGAAGACGGGAGATGCACTTGCAAAACTTGCCGAGGAAAGTGAGAAATTTCGTGCGTCGTTTAGATCTGCAACAACTATTCTTTCTTCGGATCCTATTTGGGATCAAGTTGCCCAGCTTGGAACTCCTCCAAATACGTACATGGTAAATGCTTCTTCTGCATTTCGATCATTAGTGGCTAGCGTGTCTTATGGTCGAACAGTTGTACTTCCTATGAATAACGGAGAAGCTGCAGATGTTAATAGATTGCTTACACAGCAAAAGTTTAATGAAGAGCTTGATAATATTGAAAGACCATCATTTCCTACTCCATTGAAGCCAAATGGCATTGATATTGATGTTGATTCCGTAAAACAGCTTGATGAGAGTTTGCGCATATTTAGGTCATACATTCCATTTGTTCGACATACAGATCGGATTGCGTTTGCAAGTCCGATTACCTTTGGTGCAGATGGGGGAATCTTAGTGGGAACTGGTGAGGAGGACATTGTGTGTTTTACTACTGTTCCTCATCCAGAAAAAGAGGAGAGATTGCTCGAAGAATTTGGCGACTCTTCTCAAATAGATATGGATAGGCGATATGAGGTAGGAGCGGGAGATGCAGCAGCTACAATTTTTACTTTATTTGAGTCGATAGACCCACTTATTTTTATAGAGCCATTTGCTGAGGATCGTGAGAAAACTGATCAACTCCTTCTTGATCTTGCTAGTACGATTTACGTAAATGTACTTGCTCGTATTGCTGGTAACTTCCTTACTCGTACGCAAAAAACAAACTGGGTTAATATCGCACCTGATAAATTCAGACCTCTTTTTGAAGAAGCCGCAAAAGAATCATTAGAAGTAGCGCGAAACACAAAAGCAAGATTTCAACAGGGTCCAGTATCACACTCACTCGATCGTTGGGGTATTCAGGTATTAACTTGGAAACTGGGTAAGGTATCTTCTCAGGAAAATTTCTTGCGCTAGAGTTTAAGAAGTCGTACTTTAACTATGTACTTTTTCCACCTACATTCATGTCTACAATCTCTCTTACACATCTTGATGAGTACATTACTTCACAGGGTTTGCTGACACATTATTTTTATGAGCAAAAGTGGAATAATGGGGAGCTAACCAATGACGAACTCGCTTTGTACGCGAAAGAATATTTCCACTTAGTAAAGGCTGTTCCTGGAATTGTATCTCGAGTAAAAACTCGTGCTGCCGAGCGTGGCATGACAGAGCTTGTTGGGGAAATTGAAAAGAACATTACAGAGGAGACAGAGCATATGGATCTTTGGAAAAAGTTTGCTTCTAGTCTAGGAGTATCCGAAGGGGAGCTAGAATCTTATGAGCCTCACAAATTAACAAAAGAAGCAGTAAGCGAACTCGAAGAGTTAGCAGAGGGAAGTCTCGAAGATGGAGTGACTGCTATGTACGCTATGGAACTTACGCTTCCTGCAATTTCTGAGACAAAGAAAGATGGCCTGTGCAAGCACTATGAAATGCCTGAGTCTAACAGAGATGCACATGTATACTTCGATGAGCACCTTAATGAAGAAGAACATTTTTCTGTTTGGAGACAGGTTCAGGTAGACCCTGTTCGTGCTATGCAGATTACAAAGTCCTCTTTACACGCTCAGCACAAGGTTTTGGATGGTGTTTGTGAAGTGTCTGGATTTTGCATTACTTGTAATTAAGGAATCCAAATAACAGATTAGCCTCTATTTTTGTGGCATAATTGTTTCATGAAAACTTCCACTCCTTATACGCGGTTTCAGTCGACTCTCCACAAAGTGCTGAAGAGGATCCAATTAGAGAGTGGTCAAAATACACTCTTTGACGAGCCACAATATGCTCACAAGAACAATATTGTTATTACAGGAGATGATGGATTGCAAAAAACCTTCCCTGCATTTCGTATTCAATACAATAATGCTCGTGGACCTTTTAAGGGAGGAATTCGTTTTCATGAAGATGCAGATGAAGATGAGGTAAAAGCGCTCGCAGCACTGATGGCTATAAAGACTGCCGTTGTTAATATTCCTTTTGGAGGAGCTAAAGGGGGAGTGCAGGTAAATCCAAAAGGGCTTACGAAGAAGGAGGTGCAAGAGGTTGCCCGAGAGTATGTTCGTGTTTTTCAGGAGCATCTCGGACCAGATATCGATTGCCCTGCTCCAGATGTAAATACCAATCCCGACATCATGGCATGGATGCGAGACGAGTACGAAAAGCTTACACGTTCGTATGCTCCTGCAATGATCACGGGAAAACCACTATCATTTGGTGGTTCGCTTGGTCGCGATACGGCAACAGCACGTGGAGGATTCTTTATTTTGCAAGAGATGGTCGACCGTTTAGCGTTAGACCCTTCTGATATGCGTGTAGCGATTCAGGGATTTGGAAATGCTGGTGCCCACATGGCACGGTTTTTACATAACGAAGGATATATCGTTGTTGCTGTGTCCGATTCTCAGGGTGGTATTTATTCCCCAGAGGGAATTGACCCTGTGCGTATTGCAAAATACAAAGAGAAGACCGGTTCTGTAACAGGGGAGTATTGTGAAGGTTCTGTGTGTGACACTGGACGGATGAATATGGATGATGTAAAAAAAATAACCAATGCGCAACTCCTCGAGCTTGATTGCGACATTCTTATTCCTGCAGCTTTGGATAATGTAATAACTGCAGATAATGCAGAGCGCATAAAAGCAAAGTATATTTTGGAACTTGCAAATGGACCAACTACTCCAGAAGCAGATGAGATTCTTAAAAAGAATGATGTGCGTGTTATTCCTGATGTACTGGCAAATGCTGGTGGTGTTACGGTGAGTTACTTTGAATGGTCTCAGGGTAGAAGTGGAGAGCAATGGACGGCAAATATTGTTGATGAACGCCTGAAGCGTGTCATGCTCGATGCCTATAAAGCAGTACGCCGAGAAGCACGTCGTAAAGAGATGACGTATCGCGAAGCGGCGTTCTCTGTTGGTATAAAACGCATGATGGATGCGATGGCAGTACGGGGATGGCTTTAGTAACGTTTATTCGTTTTTTCGAATCTTCGATCACTTTATTTCTACGAACACTTCCACTAATCTACATTTCATGAAAGACGTAGCGATCATTGGCCTTGGATGTGCGGGATACACCGCAGCTATCTACACTGCTCGTTACAAACTTGATACGGTCATTATTGGTGATGTCGAAGGGGGAATGGGTATGAGTGCGGCAGAAGTTGGAAACTGGCCTGGAGAGATAGATATTAAAGGACCAGACCTTATGCAGAAGTATAAAGACCACGCTTTAAGTTTTGATAATGTTGATCTTGTTTCAGGAAGAGTGGAGAACGTTGGGAAGGTTGGGAAAGTTGGTGAAGGGTTTAGTCTAACCATGCAAAATGGTGATGTAATAGAAGCGAAGGCGGTTATCTTTGCAACAGGTTCTAATAAGAGGCATCTCGGTATTCCTGGGGAAGAAGAGTTCTCTGGCAAAGGAGTAACATACTGTGCAACGTGTGATGCGTTCTTTTACCGTGATAAGACTGTTGCAGTCCTCGGAGGAGGTGATAGTGCTGTAGAAGGTGCTGCCATTGCCGCACAAGTCGCCAAGAAAGTGTATCTTGTGCACCGGAGAGATGAATTCCGTGCAGAGCCGTTTTGGATCGATAAAGTAAACGAGAAAGATAATATCGAGTTTGTCTTACATACCAACGCTCTGGAAGTTCTTGGAGAGCAGAAAGTAACGGGCTTAAAGATTGATACGCCACACAATGGTTCTGATGTACTAGACGTAGACGGTGTTTTTATTGAGGTTGGATCTATTCCTGCAGTAGATCTCCCTCAGCAACTTGGATGTGAACTTGATGATCGAGGTCACCTTAAAGTCGATGATGCCATGCGAACAAACATCAAAGGAGCTTTTGCTGCTGGAGATGTGAGTAGCGGGTCGAATCACTTTGCACAGTTTTCGACAGCAGCTGGAGAAGGATCTATTGCGGCAAACTCGGTGTTTAGCTACTTGCAAGGCGGGGAATAATCAATGAAACAATGTTGAAAATTTGAAATGTTGAAAGCGGTTAATACAATAGAATGCAGAGCGGGGATATTTCCCCGCAATGTAATGGTAGAGTAAGGGCATGTGGTTCGTGTATATGATGATCGGCAATGTTCTTTGGTCTATTTCTGATGTATGGGCATCAGTTATTATTAATCGTGTTCATAAGAATCCTATTGTTATCAGTTGGTTCTTTGGTGTTATTGATCTTGTATTACTCGCTGCGTTGTCTGTGTACAGCCTTCCTGACCTTGCATGGATAGGGTGGCTTGCCTTTGCTTCTCTCTTTGCCTATTTAGGGATGCTCGCTTTCTTCTTTTCTCTGTCGCGGGTAGATGTCTCGGTTTCCAGTGCTGCATGGGTGTTTATGTCTATAGGAATTGCGATCGGCGGTATGATATTTTTTAACGAGACATTGTCTGCATTGCAGATAGTTGGAGTATTCATGAGTATCGGAGGAGTGCTACTCCTTATGTTTTGGCATCAGCATGTTTCGGTTTTTCGTACGTGCTTGATTCTAGGAGGAGCGGGATTTTTGTATGTTCCGTTTTTTCTTATTCAAGAAGCGGTATTGCTTGGCGGTGCGTCTCCCTACGATGTATTTTATCTGAATGCATTTTTTCACAGTATTCTTACGGTTGGTGTTCCATTTCTCGTGCCAAAGTATCGTTGTGAAGTGCTTCAGCTTGCATCGCGGTTGCCGCTTCGACGATTCCTCAGCCTTATAGTTCCGCGGTCTATTTTGGGTCTCTTGGCTTCATTCTGTGTAATTTTGGCGTATAAGACTGGATACGCTTCTCTTGTGAGTATTACACAGAATGGTCAACCATTCTTCCTTGTTCTCTTTGCATGGATTGCTACACGCATTACTCCAAAATATGCCCCTAAAGAGCTTTTAACTACACAATCTATTGGAATTAAGATCCTCAGCTTCTGTATAACCTTTGCAGGACTCAGTTTGCTGGTGATTCCGTAGTTTGCTTCATTGACTACAGCATCGAAAGAATAGATTTTATCGGTTCCTCTTGCTTCAGCGATATACGATAGGTGATAAACCTCCCTCGACGCTTGTATTCGATGATTCCAGCACTTTTTAATATGCGTAGATGTTGCGAAGTTGGTGCAATGTTGAGACGAATTGCCTCTGCAATATCTCCTACAGTCATAGATTTTTTACTGTTTAACTCCCTAAGAATAACCAGTCGACGCGCATTGGCGATTGCCTTGAGCTTTTGCTCTGAATTTCGAATATTGAGAGTCATAGAATAATTGTATATTATTATATCATTTGCGTAAATGATATAATGTAATACGAACAAGAAATAGATCCAAATACTGCGTATTTCCTTGCATTTACTCTGTGGATCCGTATCCTAGTCGCACTATGCCAAGAGGAAAGAGAACAGTATTCGCACTTTTCTGCACCGAATCGGGAAACCGATTAGGTACTATTCGGTTGCATAAGCAGGATAAGCAGGGAAAAGGATGGAAAGAGCATGTAGATGGCATGAAGAAATACTGTAAAAAATGTAAGGTTCGCCAGCCTGTACGAGTAAAGGAAGAGAAGCATTCCAGTTAATCGTCGTTCCTGTATAGTATCTCTTGATGACTGAAGAGATTTATCGTAGTTGTGCATCTATAGCGGTTTTCCGACCTGCTGGAGATACGTTTGAGATGCTTCTTGTTCATAAGCCTCGCAAGAAGGACGCATGGCAATTGCCACAGGGTGGAGTGGAAGAAGGAGAGACGACGTCTCAGGCTGCTATTCGTGAAGTACAAGAAGAGGCAGGAATTACTACTGAGGTTCTTGGAGTAAGCGACGCGGTGTATCAGTATGATTTTCCGACAAGCTACAGAAGGTTTCGCCCAGATAATGTCAAAGGGCAGCGCATTGAATATGTTTTTGCGAAAGTAGATGCAGGTACAGTTGTGCAGGTGGATGATGAGGAAATAGATCAGTTTGTGTGGGTGCTACCACATCAAATTGGACAGTACATTATCCGGGATAAATATCTCAAGCTCCTGACAAAGCTGTATGATGATGGAGTTGCTCTTCTTCGTTAAGTTATGCGTTTAACATCTCTCTCATTGCAGCAATTTCGAAGCTATCCAGAACATCGCATGGAATTTGGTGAAGAGAATGTTCATGTACTTGTTGGAGTCAACGGTGTTGGAAAAACAAACATCCTCGAAGCTATTTCGATACTTTCACTCACGAAGTCCTGCCAGAAGGCAGATGAAACAGATATTATTACATGGGGACAGGATTTCTATCGTATAAAAGCAGACATCTCTTCTGATACAGAAGGAGACAAGACTCTCGAACTCGTTTCGCAAATTTCACCGCGTAAACAGAAGGCGTGTTTTATTAATGATGTAAAAGTACCGATCAACCAGATGGTAGGGGCACTTCCTACTGTGGTCTTTCTTCCACAAGACTTAGAACTCTTTACGGGTTCTCCTTCCTCTCGTAGAACATTTTTAGATCAACTACTCTGTCAGGTTTCACCGGAGTACATGCAGGTACTGATGCAGTATCAAAAGATTATAAAGCAACGAAACTCCCTTCTTCGGCGTATTGCTGACGGCAGTGCACGGAGAACAGACCTTACTGTGTGGGACGAAAAAGCAGCAGAGACGGGAGCTGTTGTCATGCTTCGGCGTTTAGAGCTTTGTGAGATGTTGCAGTGTACATTTGGGCAAGAACTTTCATCGCTTGGAGAAGATTGGGACGATGCACAGATTATTTATGAACGTAAAGGAGAGGCTCGAGACTTTGGCACAGCGAAGTCGGAGATGATGGATCTGCTTTCGCATTTTCAGAACAGGGACATCGTCTTGCAGTCGACGACGATAGGGCCTCATAGGGACGACTGGAAGGTAATAGTAGATGGTAGAGATATTTCTACCTTTGCATCTCGTGGACAGCAGAGAACGGCAGTATTGGCGTTACTCTTTTTAGAAGTATCGTATTTAGAAATTCAAAGAGGGGAGAAGCCGGTCATCTTGTTGGATGATGTTTTTTCGGAACTTGATGATCATCATCAGGCATCTCTTCTTCAATCTTTCGAAGAGCATCAGGTGATTATTACCACGACGCACGTTCCGATTGAGGTATACGGTGCACGCATTTGGAACATTGAAGATCAGAAATTGGTGATGAGTAAAAAGTAATAAGAGACGAGTCATTACTTTTTATTCCTAAACAATCACCGTTGTTCTCTTCCCCTGAAAAGCCCCGAAGGCAGCAAGGGCTAATGCGTCCGCTGCATCATCGGGCTGAGGAATTTCTGCGAGGTTAAAAATCATCTTTATCATTTGCTGCATCTGCTTTTTGTCAGCGGCACCATCACCAGTAATACAACTTTTGAGTTCTGGAGGAGTAGGCTCGATGATAGGGATATTTTGCATAGCTACTGCCGCCACCATCACACCACGTGCTTGGGCGACATCGAGGGCAGTCTTTTCGTTTACCGAAAAGTACAGCTTTTCGATAACAGCAAGATCTGGCTGATGTTCTTTAAGTAGTGCACTTAGATCTTCTCCTATTTCTTTAAGTCTCTGAGCGAATGGGGTGCGGGACGCAGTTTCGATCGTTAGATAGTCTATGATCTGCATATCATGTGCGGATGTGGCTTCTATAAGCCCAATTCCTACAATTGCTAGGCCGGGATCAATACCAATTATTCTCATAGAAATCTATTCTAACGTAATCATATATTGCAATGTGTGACTTACATTGTCTAATACCACCTTCATACTCGTAGAATATGCCAAATTTTGATATAATACTTAGATTTAATACCAAATTTGGAAACACCTACATCTCGCCATTGGCCCCTCGGTTCTCGGCACAGGCATCTTGTCGCTTTCCCTGTCTTCATTGCTGCATTGGTTATCAGTTTTACTGATATCCATACGGATCTTCCAGACGTCCTTGGATCGGTATCTCATTTGTTTGGCACGATAGAAGATAAACGATTTACGTTTGATTCAGGTGTATATGGTGTTGTGTATGCTGGTGGAGAGTTGTATGAAGAAGGTAATCATCTTGTACTAGCAGAAGGATCTGCTCTACTTGCTTCAAAAGGTATTGTCCATGTTGTAGTCAATGATACATCCCTCTCTCTCATCAATGGTGCAGCACACATCACACAAGGAACACACGGTGTAACTATTGCTGCCCTTACATCTCCTGTAGTTATATTTTCTGGCGATCAGCGGGAGATTATTCCTGTTGGTATGCAATGGGAGCTTTCCGAAAATGGAATTGCACCAATCAATGATGGATTTGAAGCGTGGATGCAGGCTCGATTACCCACACTTCTTCCAATGAGTTTTATCGAACGCAAACTTGGAGACCTCTCTATTGTGAGGCAGCCAGAGAATATTCTTCCAGAAGCTGTACCATACGTTTCTACTGATTTTGTTCCGGAAGAACAAGTGCTCTTGCAGGTCTCTGAGAGTCATGTACAACAAGGGAAACACGAAGAGATTCTTGGAGTAGTTCGTTTTGCAGTAGAAGCTCAGGATACAGATCGATTAGAAGAACTTCTTTCTCAGCCTTCTGTTGTAGAGGCACTTGCTACAGATCGTGGAGCTGCTGTAACGCTTGCATTGTTAAGTACTAGCGATCAATCACAGACTGCACTGCGCATGCTTCTCCTTGGATTGCAGATTTCTAAAGAGGATGTATGGCTTCTTAGCTCTTTTCATCCTGCACTACGCGATATTGCTTGGGTTCTTCCAGAGCCTGATGTTTCTACCGAGTCGCATGTCAGTCGTATATTTCTTTTGCCTTTTAGTGCCTTTAGCCCCGAAACCTTTTCTGATTTTGTCTTCGAACGTTTCTCAGTTTCTTTGAGAGAGATGCTCGGCACAGTGGGGGATGCGGATGCTTTTGGTGCACACTTTGTTCAGGCGCACCTGCCATTGATTCAAAAACTGGAAGATCGAGGATATCCTTTACGGGCTCAATTTCTTTCTCAGATTCTTCTCGATCTTATCAAAGAAATGACATCTCCATCAGAAGATATTGAGAAGGCAAAAGAATATCTTCTTCAGCGTGATCGCATCAATATTGCACCACTACCACCAAAGAAAGAGCCACGGCCAATAGAAGAGGTAGTCGCTCCAGAGCCAGAATCAGAACCCGAGGTAACACTGTCTACCGAGGAGGTCGAGGCAAAGGCTTATCAGCTCCTGGAAGATGCAGGAGCACTCTTTACTATCAACTCTGCTATCTCTGCGTACGATGGGAATAAGGCACGAGTGATGGATGTGCTGTTTAGTACAGAGACAGAGGACAGGGCTGTAAGCTTTACGCTTGACGTTGTATTGCTAAACGTTAGTAATATTGAGATTAATGGGAATACAGATTTCCTGTACACACCGTCATTTGATGGCTTTGTGCAGTGGATACGGAAATAAATCGCAGTAATATCATATCGTTCTTCTCCACTACTCTTATGACTACTGTATCTGTTCCTCTTTCTGCAGAGCTTCTTGAAGCTCTAT
>JAQCIJ010000045.1 GCA_027592135.1 bacterium
GTAGTCTTGGTCGATGACACCGATACTGTGTGGGCATACTAAGGCCTTTTTACGGGGCAGAGAGGAGCGCGGAACAATAAGCAGTGCATGACCCTCCGGGACTTGCACAATGACGTTACCGGGCACGAGTGCGATACATTTTGGTTCTATTGTTGTTGTTTCGCGTGTGACAAAATCAAAACCCACAGCTCCACTAGATTCGTGTTTAGGGAGGGGGAGGGAAGGGTCGACTCTTTTGATGCGGATGTGCATGAATCTATCTTGGCGTATCCACATTTCTTATGCAAGGTTTAGGCAGCAACGTGTTGCACGGTAGCGTTTCCGTGCTTTCGTCGTTCGCCAAGATATTTCTCCACTTCCTCTATTTTTATCTTGTCAAAGTAGTTTTCTTCTTTAAATTCATCAGCCATTCCCGCAAGAATATCGATAAGCTTATTTCTATTACTTGCATCTGCAAGGGATTTTGAGAGTTCACGTGAGAATTTTTTTGTTGCGTTGAAATTTCGCATTTGCCGTTCATTGTCATCGATAATTGTCTGTGACGCTTCTTCTGTCTCATTTCGCACATATTCATCTTTATGTGTTCCAATTGCATCCCAATCCAGATCGATTCCAGCAATGACATTGCGCACGAGCTTACTGTTCCCATCACGGAATTCTTTGATAACTTTACCAGAAGAAGATGGAGCCTTTTGTCCTGCGATTTGATCCATTGTTACTTCGATGCGGTTCGTATTATCTGTACCGTTTTTGGTAAGAATGTTATCCAGGTGCGCATACGAGGCTATAGATTTAGCAGCTTCTTGCGCATCTTGTTCTGTGAATTGCGCTTGACCTTGCTTGTGTAATTTTGCGAGTTGCGCGAGAATTTTAAATTTGGTACCAAATCCTGTGTAGGTATTTTTAGCAGCTTCTGTACTCATCTTGAATCGACTTCCAGAAAGCACACCCGTAAGTTCTTCCACCCCCTTGTAGTCCATTTGGGAGATGATTGTTGGAATATCTTCGTGGTCGAGCTGCTCTGTTCGCGCACCAGATGTTGCCTTTGCCATTCGCGCCCTTGCACTTTCATTTCGGGTAAGTTCTAGATGCAGCCACAGCGTTGTTTTTGGACCTGGCTTAAAGGCATTCTCTCCACCTTCATTTAGGCGCTTCGCCAAAGCTTGCACTTCCGATATCGAGTTATTTTTCCCGTAGAAGTAATCGATGAACGGGAATTTATTTAAGATTCCTCCATTTTCTCCAGCCAGTGCTCGTAGACGGTCTATAGAAAGTAATCCAGATGAAACACCACGTACAAGGTAAAACAGCTTTTCTTCCATAGACATTTTTCCGTTATCCATGGAGTAGTGCAGCACTTTTTCGTAGAGGTGCGGGTTCACATCTTCGGGAATATTGTCTCCATCTTTGTACTCCTCCCAAAGTTGCAGTTGCCTTTCGAGGTTGCCGGCAAGCCCTTGGCTTACGTTTGAAAGCTGGTCTGTTGCGGTGGTGAATTTATTCTTTCCAGTATCAATTGCTCCGTCATTTTGCTGACGCCAATCGAAGTATTTATCTTTATCACCCCATATATCGGTTATGAGTTTTTGTAGCCATTTATCACGCAGGATATCACTACCTCGACACGGTCCAATTGGCATGTTGTAACTGCTAATTGCATTCAACGTGTGCCAGAATGGTTCATAATTCCAGTCCATTCGCCCTCGTTCTACAAGAACTTCTCCAATTGCACGTACTTGGTCTTGGTTCCGTGTTGTACCGATCATTTTTAGCAAGGTGTAGCTATCTTGTTCTTTTATAGCTTCTTTCCATTGATTGACCTCTTCAATCTCTGAGGCATTACCACGTTTATCATACTCATGTTTTAGCTGACCTGCGTATGGTACCCAGTCGCCAATCCAACTTGTGAGTGATTTACCGAGTTTACTTTGAACGCGTTCACCACGTCGCTTCCACATACGTTTAATGTCTTCAGCTCCTTGCGTAACAGTGTTTACCATATCCATAATCGAGATATACTCGATGTTGCGAATGAACCCTAGCAAGCCTCCACCTTTACCAGATGGCCCTTGTTTGCTCATATCCAGCTCAAGTCCTTTGATGCGATCGATTTCTTCAAGAACTTCTTTAATGTCTTCCTCGAGTACTTGTAGCTTGGGTTCAAGTTCCGCTTCTGATTGCTCGGTCTTATAGAACGGTGCTTCGATTTCATTTTCCAGATAGTCTTTTTCACGATCGTATCGTTCCTGGATAGTTTCAATGCCTTCCATGCTTTTATGACTGTCGATAAATTCTCGAATTTTTAAAATGCTATTTCGTGATGCACTAATACTTTCTGAGGTATTTCTTGAAACGGAAATACCTCCTCCTCCACTTGCTTCAGTTATATCTTCATCATCTGCACTAGTATTTTGTAGTGTAATTCCATCGTTGGTCGCGGCTTGGAATTCTTCGGAAACCGTAGGGGCATTCGATGGAGTATTTCCTGTATCCAGCGCTGCAAAGAGTGTTTTGTCTTCTGACGAAAATGATCCTGTACCATTTTTGTACGACGCAAACTTATTAACGAGCTCGTCCATCAAGAGTTCTCTGTAACGGCTATCTGCACGTTGTGCAGCAACAGCTGATAGTTGCTCTCCTGTGTATCCTTCACTTTTGGCTTTCGTACTTTCCTGTTCTCGTAATATTGGCTGCAAGCCTTTTATCTTCCAAGCCTCCGCCCGCTCAAGGAGTAGATCATCAAATGTAGTTCCATCTGCTGACCCTGGTACTTCTTGCTTGAGGTACATACTTACTCCTACAAAGAGTTGTGGCAGTAGACTTGTTCGACGCATGAGTGTGTCGACAATTTTGTGCCCCTGTTCGTGGTGTACGGTGTGCTGTCTCATCTCGTCATTATCAATCAGACTGAGATTAAGATAAATCTTTCCATCACCTTGGTTATAGCACCCTGTCGTATCTGCGGTTCCACACGCTTGTTCATACTGCATTAGGTCGTCTAGTTCTATCACGTAAGTATCCGAGAGCGAATCGAGTTCTTGCATCGCTGCTGTGAATTTACGAATTTCAAGTGCGCACTCACGAATTACCTGTTGGCTTTTACTTGCTCCTATGCTTTCTGCAGAAGCAAGAGTGGTCTTGAGGTATTTCACCTTGCTGCGAATCATCATGTCAGCCCCTAGTGCAGTGACAGTTTCATGTTGCAGTGCTTTGTGTGTCGGTGCTTCATCAATTCCATTTCCAAAGCATGACTCTTCGATTTCAGTAAGTTTATTACTAAGATCTTCTCGGACAGCCTTTGTATTCTTCGTCGTATCATTTTCAATAGCCTGTCTATCATTACGCATGATACTCAGCACATGCGGTGTCTCGATTACTGAGATGATCAGCTCTAGTTGTCGACGCCGATTTGGTGTGATTTCATCGTAGAGAAACTCTTCATCATCACCATCAATTTCACCGTTGTTTGCTGCAATATTTATAGCAAATTGTGCGAGATCTTTGAGGCTTCCAATATCTCCAATTGTCGCAGTGATCTGTTCCCACAGCTGTGCATCGGACTCTAATCGCACAGAAGCCTGTGCAAGAGCAGGTGCATAATTTGTTACCCATGCAATAGCTGCTGTACGCTCTTGTTTATCGGCTACTTCATCAGATCCTTCTTGACCGGTCAGCTGCGCTCTAAATTCATCGTCACTTGCTGTAATCCACTCGAGTGATTCTAGACCTCTTGAGAGTCGTGCAGATTTTTGCGTAAACTGGCTGTCACTTACTTCTTTCAGGGCCTTGGGATCATCCGTAACAGTGTCATCTTCTTCTTTAACCATTGCAGTACCCTTTGCCTGTTCTAATGTTGAATGGATTTCTCCCAGTCGTCTGTGAAGTGCTAATATAGTAATACCAAGTTCTTCCGCGACGCGTTCTGGTTGCTCTGCATAATGTGTTACGAGAGGTGTTATACGTTCTGTGAAACGTGCACTCAACTTTTCTGCTTTTTTCTTCAGTAGTTGCATCGCATGTTTTCTTGCAAGACGCACTTGTTCGAAAAGCTGCTTCTCCATTTCATCTAGAGAACTTACTGATGTCTCACTGTTTAATGTGTTTTTTTCTATGGCTGCGATTGTTCTCGCTGTCATAACCTTCTTATGAATACGTCTTAGCTTATCTTCTATTGTAGGCTTTGCATCCAGTATTATTTCAGGATTGATGTTCAGTGTCGCGAGCATTGCATCTACTTCATGCTCTTCCCAGTCTCCTGATTCTGTATATGCTGTTAGAGACTTTCCCTTCAGCTGTGCTTCGTGTTCTAATTTTACTATTACGTCCAGCGGAGTGTCACCGATCTCAGTACGTAGCTTATGCAGGTGTTCCATCTGCTTTTCAAATGCTGTACTGAGTTTTACAGCGAGTACGTCATCGTTTATAAAGTATTCAATGTCTTCTGTGATACCTTGAGATAGCGCTGTTGCATCTTTCCCTCTTTCGAGCTCTTTGACCCGCATGCCAATGGATCGCTTCATTTTTTCAAAATCCACACTAGGGAATCGTTGACGAAGCTCTGGGTCTCGTAGTATTTCTACTGTTTGCTCAAGAATAAATGGTGACCAGGCTACGGTGCGTGCAATCTCTGGTGCAAGATTTGCAATGTTTGCAGAAATCTCAGAAGAGATTCCAAAGACCTCATCATTCTCAGATTGTCCATCTGGTGTGTCACCTTTCTCTTTTGGTTGCTCGCTCAATCCACCTGTAGTGCCATCGTCATCATCTTTTGCGAAGCACAGCAAACGGTTCTCCTGCAGGGCAGGGGAGAGCTTTTTTGCAAAACGCCAATGCCAGATGTGTTCCAGCATGCTAGAGTTTACAGATTCGAATAATAGTGTCAAGTACCTTTTCTCGACGATCTGCTAATTGTGGCAGAAAATGAGGCAGGAGATCATGCAATTGATAAGGATCGACATCTCCTGTTTGGATTTTTACACAGTCTCCATTCCTTTTTTCGATGTGAAGTTCGTAGTAATCATGACATTTTAGAATCCAATACCCTTCACATTCTCCCCATTCACTAAATACTCCGTTCATTGCAAAACCATTTCTCCACAGTTGAATTTCACAGTGATCTAATTCCTGTCTATGTATTTTCCAATACAGAATTGTCAGAACGACAATAAGTCCAGTAAACGACCATGCTTCCGTCATGACACTGTAGACAATGCAAAATGCTACTAATGCACATGCGATGAAATACCATATGCGTGTGCGCATATGGTGCATGTGCTCGGGTGCACTCCATGTAAGAATACGGTCTTCCTCAGGGGGTAAAATGTTGGTCATATGTATTTGTGTGTAATCGTTTAATTATAGCGGAAAAACGTATTTTCGGATATTGCACAAGGGTTGCGTAAGTTCGGAAGTGTTCTGTAAGTATATTTGTACTATATTGGCTTGTATTAGCCACTAATACTCATTAATTACTATAATAATTGATCTTTCCCTCGGTACTTCTACAATATCGGACGGTAGGGCAATTAGCTCAGTTGGTTAGAGCGTTGCATTGACATTGCAGAGGTCACTGGTTCGAATCCAGTATTGCCCACCACACTTCGCGCAGCGAAGTGTGCCCCGCAGAGCTCCGCCTTTGTGGAAGTTTTAGTATGCTCA
>JAQCIJ010000013.1 GCA_027592135.1 bacterium
CTGCTCCGATGACGAACACCTCGAATGTTTCGAAGAACAGTGTGTTGTAGCACCTGGAGCAGAGGAGAATACATGTAACCAAGATGAAGATTGTCTGGAGTTTCGATCTGTTTGTGTTTTTGATCAGTGCTTAGAACTTCAGATTTCTGGTTCTGATGAATGTGCTAATAATCAAGAGTGTGGAATATTCAGTAGTCATTCAAGTAGTTCTTCTCACTCAAATGTTTCATTTGCTTCTGGAATTTCCAGTTCGTCTGGTGCAGGTTCATCATTTAGAGAGGATTTCCACCTCGAGTGTATCAATAGTGCATGTGAGCTTATTCCTGGGTCAGGAGTAGATGCCTGTAGTCCATTCTTTGATTGCGGAGAAGGTACACATGCAGGTTGTGAAAATGGTCGCTGCTTAGCTCTTCCTGGCTCTGGACCAAATGATTGCAGAATAGATTCACAGTGTGACGTAAACAGTAGCTCTTCTGCGTACTCTGTTTCTTCTCCAGATGCCTGTAGAAATGACGATGATTGTTCCGGTGACTTTATTTGTCTCGATGATTTGTGTTATTCCCCTATTGTACGTGATAGTCATTGTGGAAACGGCATACTAAACCTTGGAGAAGAATGTGAAGATGGAAACCGTGCAAATGGTGATGGATGTGATAGTAACTGCCGAGAAGAGTCTCTGGTTGCTGCTGCCAGTATTTGTGGAAATGGTATTTTGGATGAACGTGAAGAGTGTGATGACCAAAATGCGCGTGATAACGATGGCTGCTCATCTACGTGTCTTCTAGAAATTGGAATCTGTGGAGATGGTGTAGTTCAGACATTACTCGGAGAACAGTGTGAGTCTTCGACACATAGTGTTTCGCTTTCCTACAAGTGTGTCCGTTGCCGCTTTGTCAGTCTCACTTGTGGAGATGGTACACTCGATGCTGGAGAAGAATGTGACGAGGGACCTCGCAATTCCACATCGGCAAATGCACTTTGTCGCCCAGACTGCAGTGGCTCTCGATGTGGGGATGGCATTCTTGATTCTTTGGAACTCTGTGATGATGGAAACCGTCTGAATGGTGATGGGTGTGATCGATACTGCAGGATACAACGACCAGGAGCTCTACCTCTTCCTCCACCTACGCAAATAGCTGGAGACCAATCTATTGCTCAGAATGGCTTCCCGCAGTTTATGCAAAACCCATTCCAGTATCCGCCTTCACGGTATGGCTTCCCACAGTATCCAAATTTCCAGCAATTGCCGTATCAACTTTCTCTAGCACAGTTGCAACCAATTGTTCAGCAACAAGGCCCTGTAGGAGATACAGGACCTGCTGCAGTTGCGGTCGTCGGTGCGGGTGCTGCCGCGGGTTGGTCGTGGATGAGGAGAAGGAGAAAATAAATTTATGTTGCTTCTTCTACTGCAACAAGTTCACCTGTGATTATTACAGAAATCAGATCGGCAACCATTCGCCTTCGCGCTGTACATAAATTTGGATTTATTGGAGCATAAGATCCTGGATGCGCGGAATCTTGAATAATAGTCCATGCCTGTTGTAGTTCTGGATGAATTTGCAAACCAGTAGCTAGTGCGTCAGCATGTGTAGATTTGAGAATACCTACTAAGCCAGGGAGTTGATTGTAATGTGTTACCGTATCAGGATTTGGCAGTCCTGTTCCGCGAAGCTTATCCATGAGACTCATATAATGTGATTGAAAAAAAATAGATATCACAAAGTTGTACGTGTTTTGCGATAACGTTGCAATAGGTGTTTTAGTGTAGGTCTTTGACTGTTTATTTGATATACACCTCAAAAATTGTCCGTAGTTTCTGTAGTGTGCTCGTTGGAGAGTATGTATAGAAAACTGTTCAAAATATTAACAGTTGCATTTTTACTCAAACATGATGAGTTGATCTTCATTCTTTTTGCGAGAGGATTCTCCAAGCCCTGCAAATCTCCACGCCATCTCAAAAATTTGCCTCTGTGTTTGCGCGACTTCTGTACTTTCGATAATGACACCAAAAACTTCTGATTCATCTTCGGCAAACGAAATAATTGCTACTTTGTTATCGTAAATATTAATTTCGTTATTTATCGGAAACTCTTTTGCCGAGACTAAGCGAATTTCTCTGTTACTCTGCTTATCTTTTCCGTGGACTTTTCGTCCCACTACATCGTCTGGAGCGATTCCCTTGAGATATATCCCCTTCTTCACTCGCTGCGCGACGTATTGCTTGTCATATTCTTTCCAGAAGTTGCGAACAACATCGGAGTTTGCAAAGTTAAGAAGTTCTGTCTGCGCTGTCAGTGTATCTTCATAGACATCACGTATACCCTCTACACCTTCGTAGTACCGTACACGAGGAGTACGGTGATGGTTTCCCATAAGGCCTTGCAAGTCAGGAAGCACGCGATCGAGTGCTTCTGCATTCTTATGTGCTTCTATGCTGAGTTTCTCTGGTGCAATTGGCTGATAGGTCTTTACATTTTTCTTTCGTACAGCAGAAAAAATCCCACGCTTCGTTAATTTTTCGAGCTGGTTATATGTCGTAATACGATTAAACCCTGTGTTCTTGGCATAAGCACTCGCTGGAGCTGTGCCAATCTTTAATCCCGCTATGTAGAGCTTCGCTTCTTCTGTATCGAGGCCTACTGATTGAATAATATGTTGCAAAGCTGCTGTACTCATAGGAGTTCTATTCTAAAGCTGTTGTTCAAAATTACAACAGTTTTTGCGTTTAAAGAGAGGATCGTCTAATTGCTTACAAAGAGCCCAAAAATACCAAAAACATGTAATTAATAGTTGACGGGTACTGGTGGATCGGTACAGTAGGCGCACGTTTATTTTTTCCACTGTATCTCCTAGAAAGGAGGGTCTATGAGCCGAGCCACTTAATGCTGCTCATTGTAGCCTCGCAAGAGGCGTTGTGAACCGCGTAGCATCGCTACGCATACCTTGAAACCCCTACTAGGGGTTTGATCGAATTGATTCATGGCGAAGTCCTACGGGAGATAGCCTACGGATCATGTGATCAAAAATTAAACGGAAATCAGCACGCCGAAAAGGATGCTGGTAGCCCCCCAATCAAGTAATTGGCTTTGGTCAATGAAAAATTGCGGGGCTTTTTTACAGCAATGCATCAATCTTTGCCGCCAAGATGAAGTCATCTTCGCTTAAGCCTCCTGCGGAGTGTGTCGTTAGGCTAATTGTCACGTTATTGTAACTATGGACGAAGATATCTGGATGATGATTTTGTTCCTCAGAAAGTTTCGCTACTTGGTTCACAAACACGATAGAATTCTGGAAATCATCTAATATAAAGGTTTTAGCTATTACTTTTCCGCCGTCTCCTACTTGCCATTGGATAATGTCTTTAAGGAGTTCTGCGGCTTGTATTTCTGAGAGGGGGGTGATCATGGGCAGATATTATCATCTTTTTACCTCACTCCCAACCCTCATACCGACCTCATCCCCCCGACCCCTTCTCCTTCTCTATTTTTCTGAAGTGTACTTTATTTTCTTTATGATACTCCATAGAGTCAGGAGAAGGGGAGCTCTGTTTCGAATGAAGGGAACGGAGTACTTGTCAGGAGGTGTTTCTTTACGTAGAGATGAGGTCGGTTAGCCATGAGTGATCCTCAAAAACTTCCTCTTCCCAACCTTATAAATCCCCTCCTCTGTCTCTGCATCAATAGAATCAATTGCCACGTCATCCTTCTTTATACCCCCCTGCTCCACAAGCCTTCGTCCTTCGGATTTAGAGGAGATCAAACCTTTATCGACAAGCACGTCTATCACCTTTGCACCTTCTGCAACCTCTATCACTTCAATATCATCTGGCACTCCTCCGTCTTTAAATACAGCATTAAAGTTTACCTCTGCACCCTCTGCACCCTCTGCGCTGTGGTAGAGTGTCACAATTTCCTTCGCCAATCTTGCCTTTGCCTCTCGTGGACTACTTGCAAGGATAGTTTTTACCTCGTCCATAGGAACATCGGTACAGCATTCGAAGTAGGTTCCCATGAGCTCATCGTTTACCGACATGATTTTACCAAACATGTCATGAGCATCGTCATCCAGGTACACACAGTTATCGTACGTTTTACTCATCTTTCGTCCGTCGGTTCCTTCGATCAGTTTTGTTGTTAGGACAAACTTCTCCCTCTTTCCAAAAGCTTTTTGAAGAGTACGTCCTGCAAGCATATTGAAGTACTGGTCATTTCCTCCTAGTTCGCAGTCCACATCAAGTTCTACAGAGTCGTACCCCACCATGAGCGGGTATAAAAACTCTGTAACCGTAATGGGGTTCCCCTCTTTCATGCGTTTATCAAACATATCGCGCTCGAGCATCTGCTGAACAGTAATATGGCTAGCGAGCTTAGCTATATCTTCGAATCCCAGTTTTTCAAGCCACTCGTGGTTGTATCTAATTTCTATCTTCGAGAAATCGAGGACTTTCTCTGCCTGCTTTTTGTAATTTTCGAAGTTCTTTTCAACATCTTCTTTCGTAAGAGCCGCTCGCATTTTATCCTGCCCTGTTGGGTCGCCGATCATAGCGGTAAAGCTTCCTATAAGAAAAATTACTTCATTTCCAGCATCCGCAAAAGCCTGAAGTTTACGGAGGGGTACACTGTGTCCAAGGTGTAAATGTGCTCCAGTTGGGTCTATACCTAAGTATACTCGAATAGGCTTACCTGCTTTGAGCTTTTTCTCGGCAAGATCTTTTGGGGTTACGTTTGTGACACCTCTGGTTAGTAGATCGGACATATGCCTAGCATAGCAAAAAATCGGCAATCACCAATCATGAAAGCCAAAATTAGGTCAGAATAGAGATGTGGAATTTACTACAGATGCTTCTGGTCGGCTTGATGCCATAATTGCTGCTCAAGACAGTACGCTTTCTCGGTCCAAGATTCAGAAGGCTATTAAAGAAGGATCCGTGACGGTTAATGGAAAAGTAGTGGAGAAGTCATCATTGCAACTTGCAGAGGGTGATGTGATTGTTCTACGCATTGATGCGTCATTAGTCATTAATCAATCGTCATTAGTACAACCAGTTAATCTCACGCTCGAAGTGTTATTTGAAGATGATGCTGTCGTTGTCATTAACAAGCCGGCAGGTTATGCCGTGCACCCAGGACATTCGATGGAAGAAAATGAGACCACAATTTTGCATGGTATTGCATACTTGTTTGCAGAACGAAAAATCCCCTTCTCTCCAGACTCTACACTTGTCCATCGTCTAGATAAGCCCACAACAGGATGCTTGGTGGTAGCAAAAAATGATGTATGTTTCGCAGCACTACAAAAGCAATTTGAGGAGCGTACTACCATAAAGAAATACCTCGCTATTGTTTCTGGAGTCCCCGAGCACACCGAGGCCACTATCGATGCTCCTATCGGACGTAACCTTACCGATCGTACAAAAATGTCTGTCTTAAAAACTTCAGTTTCTCGAGATGCAAAGACCACGTACCGCGTACTCGATGCAACAAGTGATTGTGCACTAGTAGAGTGTGATTTGCACACAGGTCGAACACATCAAATTCGTGTTCACCTATCCTCTATTGGTCATCCGATTTTGGGAGACGTACCCTATGGGTCCCCTGCTAATAAAAAACTTTCCGAACACTACAACGTCTCGGGCTTATGTTTACACGCACGTACTATTGCATTTGTCTCTCCTGCAGATAATACACTACATACTGTAGAAGCTCCGCTATCGGATCTTCTTCTAGAAGTTGCGAAGGCAACTGGCCTTACGGTGTAAACGTAATCTTGTACTCTACGGTATCTAAGATATATCCATCTTCAGACCTCACAACAATGTCGTAGACGTTATCCCCTCTTTTTAGTGTATTCATAGCCGCTGAAGCGATGTAGTTGAAGAATCCTTTTCCTTGTTCGAATAGTCGCAGTTTGTAGCCATTTATCCAAACAGAGGTTGCCTCTGGTGGTACGTTTCCTTCGATAAGTGTTTCGAGAGTTGATGTGTTGTATGGTTCCCCTTTTGTCGGAGAAAATATTGTGACACTTCCCGGCATAAGTGGCAGATTATTAGGCAGATCCGCTTCTTCTACTGTCCTTGGTCTCCGTTGCACCTCTGTACCTTCTGTCACCTCTGCGCCTTCTTGATCATCAGTTACAACCCCCTCTTCTGCACCCTCTTCGAGGATCACAATTATCTTGGCAGATTCAGACCTGTACCCCCCACGGTTTATAGCTATAACTTCAAATTCGTTTTTGCCGTATTGGTAGTTATTAAATTTTACGTTAGCGAGATACGACCACTCAGTATCTCCAGGAGAAAATAGTTGCAGTCGGTAATCATTAATAATAATTCCAATAGCTCCTTTCGGTGCTTTTCCAGTGATTTCAATCTCGGTATTTCCTGTGCGATAGGTTTCGCCTGCACTGGCTGGGTAGGTAATAGTTGGAGGTTCTGGAGGCTTGCGGTTTCGTTTTACGGTTCGAATAGCCTCTGCGATTACCACTCCACGTTCGTCGACTGCTTCTATGGTAATGTTTACCTCATCTTCGTCTGCTAGGGTTAACTCTTGTGTAAATGTACCCTTGTCTAGATCAACTTGAGCGAGGTAGCCATTGATACGCACTTTATCGACATCTGCTCCGATGTGACCTGTAACGTTAATAGTAGCAGCATCAACTGTTGCATCGTTGAGTGGAGTGTTCACTGTAAGTAGCGTATCGGTATCAATATCTTTTTTTCCTGCAGTAACTATTTCCTTTGGGATATTGGATGATGCATACACTTCCCGGCTTTTTTCTACAAATTCCGAAAGCAGCTGCTGAGGGTCGAGGGGGTTTCTGTATTCATAGAGATCTCCAATTTGTTCGCCACCAATGGGTAGCGTGAACCGTTGGCCTTCCCCGACTATTACAATTTTATTGCTTCCAGCAACAGTAATTTCCAGGCCGATTCCATCAGCAGAAAATACAGTAATACTGCGAGGGGACATGACTACTTCTGCTTGAGAAGGAATATTTGCGCTTATAAATGGGCTTGTAACTTTTCTTGTAATTGAGCCAGAAAATGCGTTGAGTGTTGGTGAGGCAATCCAAATGTTCCCTTCTTCTAATTCTATAGTCATTTTACTAGCCTCTTCCCCCTTATAACTTTCTGCAAGTCGCACTTGTGTACTCTCATCAATACGAATGCTAGACCCATCGTAAAAAACGATGGTGGCGAAGTTGCGCGGGCTAGAGACTATAGTATCTCCTGCATAGAGCTTAAGGTCGTTCTCTGCACGTTTTAGAGGGCCGTTATCAACAGATACATTTACAACGCCACTATCTTCTACTGTAAGTATTGCAGCTGTTTTACGGATAGCATTTCCAACACCAATAGCAGTAAGTGCCTTGTCACCTAAAACGAGTACAACTACAAGAATTGCGCCAAATACAAACGTTTTACGTATAGGTAAGTTTTCTTTTGGTTCTGCTCCAAAACGTCTACGACGTGGGTGTCTACTTTGTATCATAGGAGATACAGGATATCTCTATTCCTAGCAATTGCGCAAGGCTTCTCTTACATGGTTACCCTTTTTACTTCTGACAGCGTTGTCGTTTGTCTCTCGACAAGAATCTCCCCCCATTCACTCATTGTTTTATATCCTTCTTCTTTTGCTTTAGCGAGAATAGTCTCTGCAGTTTCATTTTCGATAATAAGATCTCGAATTGCGGGTGTAGCAATCAGCAACTCCGGAAGTGACGTTCGTCCGCTGTAGGTTTCGTTATTACTCGGATCACATTTTCCATCTTTACATTCAGGTTTTAATGTTCGTACCAATCGTTGTGCAAGGATAGCACGAAGTGCAGGTGCAAATGTGTAGGGGCTTACTCCCATGGCAAGAAGCCTTGGAATTGCTTCTACTGCAGAGTTTGTGTGCAGCGTAGACAGCACCAAGTGACCAGTTAGCGCTGCATCAATTGCAGTCTGTGCTGTTTCGTAGTCACGGATCTCACCAATCAAAATAACATCTGGGTCGTGTCGCAAAATGGAGCGAAGACCAGATGAGAAGGTATAATCGTGTTCTGAATCTATTTGGCTTTGTACAATTCCCTTCAGCTCGTATTCTACAGGGTCTTCCAGAGTAATGATGTTACGGTCTTTTCCAACAATGGTGCGCAGCAGTGCATAGAGAGTCGTTGTTTTCCCTGATCCTGTAGGACCAGTAATTAAAAAGATTCCATTGGGTAGATGTACAATCTCACTGAGTTTTTTGTAGATCTCTTCATCAAATCCTAGTTGTTCCAGCGGAACAATTCCTCGATTTGGGTCCAAAAGACGCAGTGTAAACTTTTCTCCAAATCGTGAAGGAATTGATGCTACACGCACGTTCACTTGTCGATCTCCTTGAGGGAATGTGTACTGACCATCTTGAGGGATATTGGTAACGTTGAGCTTTAGTTTACTGGCGAATTTGATTTGTCGAACAAAGTCTTCGTAAGTTTTATGGCTAAGACGAGAGATTTCTTCCAGTATTCCATGGAGTCGAATTTCGAGTCGAACATCTTCTTTCTCCGGTGCGAAGTGAATATCCGAAATACCCTCTGCAGAGCAGTATTCCTGCAGCTTTTTTTGTAGTCCAGGGCCGTCTAAATCGTTCCAAGAGATTCCTGTGTCCATATCAATATATTATAGCATATTTACCTGAAATTTGCCATTGGTGTTATTTTGCTTTAAATGGAGGTATTATCTCCATCCATGACTCCGCGATACCGAACTTTGTCAGAGACTCAACGTAAGCGTTCTGCCCATCAGCGTATGGTTTTTGTACACGCAGCTCTTCTTGTATTGCTACTGGTTGTGGTTGCGCGACTACTTGAATTGCAGGTTATCAAAGGAGGAGATTATAGAACGCTGGCAGAAAGTCAGCACTACGGAGGTGTAGTGTTGCCGGCGAAGCGTGGTGAAGTGCTCTCGCGAAATAGCAAGACCGGAGAGAAAAGTATCTTTGCCACCAACACAACATTGGATTTAGTGTATGTAGATCCTCTTGTAACTGATGATCCATTTTTTGTTGCTACACAGCTTTCCGAAATACTTGTCACAGAAGAGTTCCATAATCTCTGCATCAAAGGAGACAAGAATTGCCCTGCAGAACTTGCAGATTTTTATAGCGCTTCGTTTGATCCTATTTTTCAGATTCAAAAGCTTCAAACAGGTGCAGTGCTCGAGCCCCTTTCTGGTGGACTTCCAGTTGGAACGATAGATGAGCTTCCAGAGCTCGAGGAGGTTAAACGATTATTCCGCAGTGATATTGAAGACCGCATTAGTGAAAAGCGCGTAACGTTTGTTCCACTTGTGTATGGGGCTACAAAACTACAGATGGACGAAGTAGCAGAGCTTGGTATCCAAGGAGTGTATATGGTTCGTGATACAAAAATTATTTTTGCTAATCCAGAAGAGATCTCTCAGTTAAAAATCCCTGGTTATGCACGAGATCTCTCTGATATTATTGACATTGATAGCGATTCAATCAAGCGTATATTGCGCTCTCGGCCTCTTCGGTATATTCCTGTAATGCGAAAACTTCCACCAGATCTTGCTCTCAAAGTTCGAGAAAGCAAGTTGCAGTCATATCAAGAAACGAAAATACGTAAAAATGATTCTGTTAATAGAGAAGCTGCTCAACGTATCAACGACCCCATGCGTTCAGTTGCCCTTATCCCGGAGCACTGGCGCTACTATCCTGATGGAAAAGTTGCTTCGCACGTTGTAGGTTTCTTGAACACTATTCAAGAGGCGCAGTATGGAATAGAGCGTACATATGATTTGGAATTACGTGGACAAGAGGGGTTGATTTCTACTCTGTCTGATCCATCTGGAGGACAGATTCTTACAGGTGAACAAACTATTGTTAATCCGAAAGATGGAGATACAATTATTCTTACTCTCGATCGTTTTGTGCAAAAAAAAGTGGAGGAGATTATGGATAAAGCAGTGGTGGAATTTGAGGCTGATAGCGGTCAGGCAATAATTATGGATCCCTTTACTGGTCGTATTATTGCGATGGTTAATGCACCATCATTTGATAGTAATAACTATGGAATTGTCTACGAAAAAGAACCATGGTTCTTAGATGAAGGTAAGCGTGCAGAGATTGTTGCGGAGGTCTACCATCCTGTTACTAATCAGTTTGTTGTTCGAGCATATATCAAAGATGTTCTTACTGAAGAAGGACGTCTTTCCCTCACAGAGAAAACACGAGATACGTTAGAGGATATAGAAGAGCTTTATGACCTAGAGGATATTGTTCGCTATTTTCTCTATGTTGGAGAAAATAACAGACGAGAGATATTCCCTACGAGTCGTCCAGACTTCTGGTTAAAATATAAAAATAATATCGGCGTGAGTGCATATATCAATAGGTCTATTCAGGAAATTTATGAGCCAGGGTCGGTATTTAAGCCTGTTACAATGGCGATAGCTATCGACCAAGGTGAAGTGACTCCAGAGGATACATACTTTGATGAGGGTGTTGTAGAAGTAGACGAATACAAGATTAAGAATGCTTTAGAGGCGAGATTTGGTGAAGTGACAATGATTAATTGTCTTGAATATTCTGTCAACACCTGTATGACTTCTGTATCGATGAAACTCGGTAAAAAACTCTTTCATCGTATGATTGAACGATTTGGATTTGGAAAAATTACAGGAATCGAGCTTGAAGATGAACTACCTGGAGAGATTCTCCCCTGGAAAAAGTGGAGTCAAGCGTTGCTAGCGACAGCGGCATATGGCCAAGGAATTTCTGCGACACCTTTGCAAGTAATTACTGCGTGGTCTGCGCTTGCTAATGGAGGAAAGTTGATGAGGCCTTCTATTATCGATGCTGTAGAACATAGTGATGGAACGGTTGATATCACAAAGCCGTACGTTGTTGATCAGGTCATTACGAAAGAGACATCCGATACAATTACTGCAATGCTCACTTCTGTTGTTAATAATGGGTATGGTAAAAGCGCTGGTGTAGATGGATATCTTATTGCTGGAAAAACAGGTACATCACAGATTGCAGGACCTGGTGGTAAATATGAATCTGGTACTGGTGCAAATACTACTTCTTTTGCAGGGTATGGTCCGATCAGTCATCCGAAGTTTGTCATGCTCATTAAGTTCGATCGTCCAAAAGCTAAAGACATTGAATTTGGTTCCCAATCTGCGGCTCCGATTTTTGGGGACATTGCAAAGTTTCTGTTCGACTATTATGGGATTCCTCCTACTGAGGAGTAGGAGCTTGCTTTTGTTTTCGATTATATGATAGTTTTTTGTCGAGAAGGTGAAGTGCGTCCCTAAGCATTGTGTGTACCGTTTGTAGTGGGAGCCTAGTTTCTGCTTGAATTTCTTTGTATGTAGCCTTTTTCTCTCTTCCAATACCGAGGCGCATACGCAGGAACACGCCGATTTTTTTTTGATTATTTTGTATGTCTTCAATGATACTTGCTATCTCTTTTACCTCATCTTCTTCTGTAATGGCTTCGATTGAAGCACTTGTCATATTAAGCTCTGCTATCCTTTGTATCGTTGGGCTTTCATACAGTGGTATTCCCATGGAGTCAGTCATGGTCTCCAGTATGTCTAGTAGTTCTATTTTTTGTTCGTACTGAACTCTTCTTATTTCTTTTCTATCTCCTCCTACCTCCTCTTGTGTAGTATTCTCAGGGTTCAGTGTCTTGAGCAACGTACCCTGCCTAGCGACAGGAAGAGCTTCAAATGCTTCTCCTATTCGTCCTACGTTACTAGAATCTAGTATGCGCAGAACTGCTTTGCGTATATCGGAATCTTTTGTCGTGTTTAGTATTTCAAGCAGTGCAACGTATCCTTTTTGCGTTTGTGTTGTTTCATTATCTCGCAGTAGATAGTGTGTACAAAGCTTTGGTATAGCGAGCATCTCTACCATTTGTACATTTGCTTCTGTACAGCCGAGCCCCTCTGCCGTTTCACTCTGTGTTGCAATGCGGTAAAATGTAGGCAGTCCCAGTCGAGATGTTAGAACATCTCTATGTAGAGCATTTGGGTTTGCATGTATCGCTTCTATTATTTTTATTCGTACGCTAGACCCTAAGCTCTCTATAGTTTGTTGTTTGTCTCTCTTTCCTTTGTCCTTACTTTTTAGCATATTTATGACATGTTGAAGGTCATGTTCAGTGCTAATAATCCCTGAGGCAAGGAGTAGCCGAGACTTTGCCTGGGCACGCAACGTTGTTATTCCACTTTGGCTCATTCCATAGCGCTCCATCATCTCCATCACAGTATGGGTTTCTCTGTACTTGTTTATGCCGTGTGTTTCTCGAATCACATTTGCAGACCTTGGCTCATCTCTTTCAATTTTATTCACCACTTCACTTATAGGTAGAACTCCATTATTTTCAATTACTGTATGTATGGTACTTTTTGCTCCATGCTCTAATTGGCTTACTCTTTGCTTTGTTATACCAATTTTTGCAGCTGTTTCTTCTTGGGTATATGCTGTTCCATCCATAGCACCAGATCTATAGAGCATTATACTTGCACATCTTTTATCGAGGAACGCGAGTAGTTTTCTGTAGCTGATTGTTTGCTCCTCGCTGTCGATTTTTTCTTCTGCTATTAGTGAAGGATCCCTACCCCCACTGAACATTTCAGCGATACCCTCACATGATTTTTCATGATCTGTTATCCTTTTCTTTCTTTTGATCTCGTTTAGTATTGCCCATCGAATATGGTTATAAGCATGTGTTGAAAATAATACTTCTCGATCTGGGTCGAAGCTGTCAAATGCTTTAGCAATGCCAAGGTAGCCAATCTCTACAGCTTCATCTTCAGTGAATCTTGATCCTGTTTTTTTATTTATATAATGTATAAATTTTGTAACGCTGCGTATCAATTCTCCTGCAGCATCGGCATCCCCGCATTTTGCTCTATTAAATAACGCCAGCTGTTTGTTCTTTGGAATACTTTCTGTACATTCCTCTTTTTCAGTACTTAGTTCCTCTGGCTCTGTCTCATCTGATGCGTTTTCAAGGTCATGAAATAGGATGAGTAGGTTATCACCATCATGGTGAATTTCTTCTCTTACTCCAATTGTTTCTAGTATTGTAGCCATTAGAAAAACTTTACGCTTCTTTTTGGCTACATCAAGGGAAAATCTTACTACTTCACCGTCACACTCTTTGCCAAGTTTCGTGGCATATCTGGGTCTTTCCCTCTTTTTACGGCGAGAAAGTACGCAAGTACCTGAATAGGGATGACATTGACAATCGCCTGGGCAGTACCGACATCTGGAACTCTGATCCACGTATCAAAAGCTTCGTTATTTTCTGGGGCAATGGCGATAGTTGTTGCTCCACGGCTTTTTAGTTCAATGGTGTTGCTGATGATATCCGGTGTTACTTCATCATTTCCGATAAGGGCGATACAGGGAGTCCCCTCCTCTATAAGAGCGATAGGTCCGTGTTTAAGTTCTGACGCTGCAAATCCTTCTGCGTGAATGTAGCTGACTTCCTGGATCTTAATCGCACTCTCGAGGGCAATAGGATAGTTCCAGCTTTTTCCAATGATATACAGATCTTCGTGGTGTTGAATGTCTTCAGCGACTTCTTCGAGGAAATCGATATATCGTGGGTTTAGCATGTCGTTAATACTGGCGACGGTTTCAAGTAGCAGGGTTTTCCCCTTGTGAAGTTCGTCGTTCATAGCATAGGCAATCATCATCAGTACTGCCATTTGCCCAGTCATTCCTTTTGTCGATGCGACTGCACGTTCTGGTCCTGCGTTTATCAGCAATGTGTAGTCTGCCTCTCTGTCTATGGTTGACCCTTCTGCGTTTACAATTGCGAGCACTTTTGCCCCTTTGGATTTTGCTACTTTCATCGCT
The DNA here is from genome assembly GCA_027592135.1 of bacterium. GTDB lineage: Bacteria > Patescibacteriota > Gracilibacteria > Peribacterales > Peribacteraceae > UBA2170. The sequence continues at coordinate 13,872 of JAQCIJ010000013.1, forward strand.
TCCAAAGTGTCTGCTGTTTCTCCACTCTGCGACACAACAATCATCAAGCTCTCCGGTTTTAGAAAGTGGTGATGTACTTTAAACTCTCCTCCGGATGTCACGTTGACGTGGTGTTTGGCGATAACAGAAAAGAAATACTCAGCGGCCATACATGCTTTATGAGCAGTTCCTGAACCTACAAGGAATGTTCCTTGTGCATTCTTTATGGCATCTGCAATAACTTTGATCTGTGCATCGTCTTGGTTTACGGCTCTTGCGATAGATTCTTTCTGTTCCATAATCTCCTTAAGCATAAAGTGCGCATATTCTCCTTTTTGTGCCTCTTCGACAGACCATGTAATTTCGATCTCTCTTTTTGGATGCTCTTCTCCTGTTATGAGGTCGGTAAACAGAATCGATTTACCATCGGTAACAAGCATCTCTCCATCATCAAGGTACTGCACAGTCTTCGTGTGCTCCATGAATGCTGGAATATCAGAAGCGATAAAGTAACCGTCTTCCCCTACTCCAACAATCAAAGGAGAACCTGTTCGGGTCGCAACCAGAGTATTGCTCTCTGTGTGGAATGCGAGAATTCCGTATCGACCATCAAATCGTGCACAGGCATTGCGTATTGCTGACGCGAAATCGTCTGTATTTTTCATTTCTTCCTCAATCATATACGGGATGACTTCCGTATCAGTCTCACTCTTAAATGCATGCCCCTGAGCAATGAGCTCATCGCGCAATACTTGGAAGTTTTCAATGATTCCGTTGTGGACAACGGCAATCGTACCACCGGCATTCATATGCGGATGTGCGTTTGCAGCTGTTACTCCACCATGCGTAGCCCAACGCGTATGGGCAATAGCTAAGCCAGAGTCGTGTGCAAATTCTGATTCATTTACTCCACTAATCTTCCCTATATCTTTTTCTACTAAAGCAGTGTTTCCTACTTTGCAGGCGACACCCCAACTATCGTATCCTCTGTACTCTAAATTCTTCAGCCCCTTTACCACAAGTTGACCTGCGTCCTTCCGGGAGCCGACATATCCAAATATTCCGCACATATGGCTTGAGAATGCGGATATTGTATGGATTTTGCAGTGTTTGTCAATGGCATTGAAGGATGGGTACGTTTGTAAGATTTCCAGTATTTATTTGACGTAGAATACGTCATTCTCTAATCTGACTGCGTTATGCCACTCATCAAATCAGCAATTAAGCGTGCAAGACAGAACACGGTCCGTCAGGATCGTCGTAAGCCTGTTAAAACGTATATGAAGACTATGATCAAAAAGATGTACGATGCAATAAAAGAAGGAAAGAAGGATGACGCTGTAAAAATGCTTTCAGAAACCTACAGGGCTATTGATATGGCTGCAAAGATCAATATCTTACACAAAAACACTGCCGCTCGTAGAAAGTCGAGTATGGCTAAATTGGTTGCGACGAAATAATGTCGAGACGTCATAGTATTGTGAACTACCTTGGACTTGATATCGGCACTAGGCGCACAGGTGTTGCTTTTGCAAATAGTGAGGATGGTATCCTCTTTTCTCTTCAGACTATTGCCCATACATCCGTTGAGGAGTTACGTATGTCCGTTCTTCTCCTTATAGAAGAAAAGCAGATCGATGAGGTTGTTATCGGCCTTCCACTCCTTCTTTCTGGGGAAGCAGGGTCTCAGGCAGAAATTGTACAAAACTTTAAGGAATTGCTTTTAGAGGAAGGAATTTCCTGTTCTTTGCTTGATGAACGCTATACTACTTCAAAATCACGAGAAATCGACAAAGATGCCGCATCAGCATGTGAAATCCTTACCGTATGGCTATCTAGAAATAGATATAATGATTGTTGACATTTGTAGAAAATGCTTTAAAATAAATCCCTTTACCTGCTCATTGGACATCTTTGTATACTAAATGTCAGTCGACAATAACAAGCTATATCCGTCTACCTAAGCTTGTGTGAAATCTTTCACCCTTGTCAATAATATGGTATAACGAGGTTTGTTCTTCCCCTAAGCAACAAATGTCTGACGACCCCACCGCCACCGCACAGAAATCTGTAGGCCCACAAATTCACGTGGACCTCCAAGAACTCGTTGATAATTTGTTCATGGTTCTCACTGATAAAGAGTCCATGGTGATCCAAAAGCGCTTCGCTTTACATGGCGAACAGAAGCAAACTCTTGAGAAAATTGGTAAACACTTTAATGTGACTCGTGAGCGTATTCGTCAGATTGAGAGCATTGCTCTTTCTAAGCTTAAAAGGACTGTTCGTACTACGCGTCTCGAAGAGGTAAACGGACTTGCTAAAGATATTCTTAGAAACAACGGTGGTCTTCTTCGGGAAGACAAATTGATTTCAAAATGCCTCATGAGAATTGCTGGAGCGAAAGAACTTGATGGAGCTGTGCTTCGACTAAGCTTTTCTATAGACCCTGATATGATCTCTGGTAGCAGGGCCAACAGCTTTATCTCCTTTTGGAGAATTGAGAGTCTTTCTATGGATGATGTCTCTGTTATTGTGAATAACATTGTCAAAATCCTTAAGAAAAGAAAGAACTGTATGCAATCAGATGAAATTGTATCTTCAATCCAAGCTCTTAACCTCTTTGATGGACGTATTCCAAGCAGAGAGCTTATCGCAAGTTGTCTAGAGATTGATGAGCGACTTCGTGAGATTTCCGAAGGATGGGGTCTTACAGAGTGGCGTTTCGTTCGCCCTCGTTCTATCCGCGATAAGGTTGAGATTATTTTGCGGAAGACTGGAGAGCCTCTCCACTTTATGGATATTGCAAACCGCATTAAAGACGCTACATTCGATCATAAAAACGTAACAGTACAGGCCGTTCACAATGAGCTCATCCGCTATCCGCAGTTTGTGCTTGTTGGTCGTGGACTCTACGCCCTTAAAGAATGGGGATACGAGCCTGGAACCGTTGCAGATGTTATCGAGAAGATTCTTCTCGACAAAGGACCGCTTAGCAAAAAAGAAATCATTGCAGAAGTTGCGAAGCAGCGCACCGTTAAGGTGGGTACGATCAGCTTGAACCTTCAGAAAATGCCATACTTCAAGCGTGTTGGTCGTGCAGTCTATGCATTTGATGCAGACCTCAAGAGCTAATCATGCGATCCTCAACGTTACTTCTATCGGTTCTTTCGGTAACACTTCTTTCTTCGTGTGGAGGCTCCGTTTTACCCCCTCTTCCTAATGGAGAACAAACTGTAACAGGGATCTTAAAGGCCGCTGAACTTTCTGCTGTCCGCAGAGGCTCTCATATTATCGAACAAGAAGGAGTGGATGTGTATTATGCAGAGAGTAGCCTGATAAATCTTCGGGAATATCAGACAAAGCGTGTCACACTACGTGGAAACTTTGAACATAACACTAACCCAGAAGACTTACCGGTGCTCGTTGCTGAGTCTGTTGTCGATGTCGAAGAGACGTCAATAGAACACGTCTTGTCTATTATTGGCGTCACAATTGAAACACCTGTTCAGTGGAAACTGGCTAAGCGTGAAGGGAAATACCAGTTTCATTTAGAGGAAGACACGGATGAAGCACTTCTTGTTGTTTGGCAGGAAGATGGTGAACTCCTTCCAGATGGTGGAATTCCAATCGTTGTCGATGCTACACGCGCGACTCGATTTATTGACGACTTATCCGGAACGCATATTGTATCGGTCAAACGAAAAGATAAAATCTTACATCTCCAGTTTAGTCCTGGAACACGGGCAAACGCAGACCGCCTCTACGAGGACTTTATCGAGGTATTAAATTCTGTAGAGCTTAAATCTGCAACAACAGACGACCCTGATGTTTCGTTTGGAACTGGTTCACTTGGTGTTCCGTGTGGAGGCTCGGCAGGAATTCTCTGCCCAGAAGGTAGTTTTTGTGATGTGCAGAGTTTTGATGATAATGTAGGCAAGTGTAGGAAGTTGTAAACAAAAAATATATCAACAACATCAAGGTGTACGATCGACTACCCAAGTTACTTGCAACGTGGGTGTACAGGTGTACACTTCGTGAGCCATCAACCTTACGTCCTCTTCCTCTTTCTATTATGTTCACACAAGACCGACTCGCACCACCAACCTTCCAGTCTAGCTCTGTGGTAATAGATTGGAGCAAGGACAAGCTTCAAAAAAAGTTCGACTCTGCGTCACTCCTTCAGTGGGTGCAGAGTTTTCCTTCTCAAGATGATGTACACATCTACCTTGGGAACGTTTCATTTCATGGAGACCGCATGCTTATGCGTAAACTTCAGGCACTCGGATGCACGGTGACTTGCAGACAGTATCAGGGGTAGAGGTTATACCCCACCAACTAGAGCGCTATTACTACGATGCGGGTATTTCATTGTTCAGAAAATGGTGTACAAAGCTACACCACAATCAAGGTGTACGTCTGACAAGTAGGATTATTTGACCATATGGGCAGATCTGTTTAACGTGGTGTACAACCATTCACCTCAGATAATTTATCTGTTTCCTACTCCCCTACTTCCCACTACTATTATGACCAAGACTACATCCTCTTCCGCAACTGCAACCATGACAGATCCAAAAGTTACAGAACCTTCCGTAATCGAAGCTGCAATTGCAGAAAAGTCTAAAGAGAAGTTAAAGAAATCAAATCCTATCGAGGATGCTAAAGACGAAGCTATTAAAATAGCCCTCGCGAGCATCGAAAAAGAATATGGTGTCGGTGCCATAATGAAAATGGATGAAAATGCTGGAAGGCACATCCCCCGTTACCCATCTGGTTCACTTACTCTCGACCTTGCTCTTGGTGGAGGAATCCCAGAAGGACGTATTATCGAAATCTATGGACCAGAAAGCAGTGGAAAGACTACGCTATCTCTTCATGCTATTGCAGAAGTGCAAAAGAAGGGGGGACGTGCAGCATTTATCGATGCAGAGCACGCACTGGATATTCAGTACGCTAAGAAGATCGGTGTCGATATCGATTCCCTACTTGTCTCCCAGCCAGACTGCGGAGAACAGGCTCTTGAGATCTGTGAGACTCTGGTTCGTAGTGGAGCGATCTCTATTATCGTTATCGACTCAGTAGCAGCACTTACTCCGCGGTCTGAGATCGAAGGAAACATGGGTGACGCCCAAATGGGTATGCAGGCTCGCCTTATGAGCCAAGCACTTCGTAAGCTGACTGCGATTGTTTCAAAGAGCGGTACGAGCGTTATTTTCATCAATCAGATCCGTATGAAGATTGGTGTGATGTTTGGTAACCCAGAAACCACAGCAGGTGGACAAGCCCTAAAGTTCTACAGCTCTCTTCGTTTGGATGTTCGTCGTATCGATAAGATCCTCGAAAAACTACCAGGAGAAGATGGTAAAGCTTCGCAAGAGATCGTGGGTAACAGAACTCGCGTCAAGGTGGTAAAAAATAAAGTTGCCCCTCCATTTAGGCAAGCAGAGTTCGACATTCTGTACGCCCAAGGTATTTCGAAAGAAGGCGACATTTTAGAGCTTGGTGTCAAGCACGGGGTACTAGAGAAGTCTGGTGCGTACTATAGGCATGGTGAAGACACGATTGGACAAGGAAAAGAGCAAGCGAGGATCTTCTTAAAAGAAAACAAGAAGCTTGCAGAAAAGCTTGAGAAAGAGATTCGTAAGTTAGCAGACATCTAGTTCTCCACAACTTATACACAGTAGACTCACAGGGTTTTGCATCGTCACACATCAAGTGGACATCACGCAAGACCCTTTAGTTGTTTCTCTTTGTATTTAGCTTAAACTCTCTTACCCATATGCTATCTGCAAAGTCCACCACCGAAGGCCCCCTTATTCAAACGCAACCCCATAGCACGGAAGCGGAAAGGACAGTAATTGGTGCTTTGCTCCTTGATCCTGAGGCAATCATTAAAATTTCTGATTTCTTAAAGACCGAAGATTTCTACGACCCGATTTACCGCGATATTTATGGAGCGATAATGGGTTTGTATACCAACCACGAACCAGTGGACTTTGTGACGGTGACGTCAAAACTTTCCGATAATAAGAAACTTCAAGAGATTGGAGGGTCTGCATTCTTGGCGCAGCTAACTTCTGAAGTGCCAACATCTTCGCATATTTACCAGTATGGACAGATTGTAAAAACGAAATCAATTCACAGACGTATTATAAGTGCAGGACAAAAAATTTCTGGTCTCGGCTTTACAGAAGATAAACCGATTACCGAGCTTCTTGATGAAGTAGAGAAAACGGTTTTTAACATTAGTAATACATTTCTAAAAGATAAATTTGTTCATATCAAAATGATTCTCGAAGAGCGCTACGAACGTTTTGCAGAAATGCATGAATCGGATGAAGAGAATACACAAGGAGTATCGACAGGGTTTATCGGTTTAGATGCCAAGCTCTCTGGATTCCAACCGAGTGATCTTATTATTCTTGCTGCCCGTCCTTCTATGGGAAAAACAGCACTTGCACTAAATATTGCACAGAACGCGGCTATCCGAGAAGGGAAAAGTGTCGGCATCTTTTCTCTGGAAATGAGTAAAGAGCAACTTGTCGACCGTCTATTTGCCTCGATGCTTGGTGTCGATAGCTGGAAACTCCAAAAAGGAAAACTCGAAGATACAGATTTCCAGAACATGGGACCGATTATGGATGAATTGAATAAGGCAAATATCTTTATTGACGACTCTGTTGCCTCATCGATTCCAGAGTTGCGTGCAAAAGCACGAAGACTCCAGATGGAACACGGTTTGGATATGCTTGTTATCGATTACTTGCAGCTAATGAGTACAGGAAATGCTTCGTATGCTGGTAACCGTGTACAAGAAATCTCCGAAATATCTCGAGCACTAAAGCAAATCGGCCGTGAGATGCATATTCCTATCCTTGCCCTCTCTCAACTTTCTCGTGCTGTAGAAAGTAGGCCGGGTAACATCCCACAACTTTCCGACCTTCGAGACTCCGGTTCTATCGAGCAAGATGCAGATGTCGTGATGATGATGTACAGAGAAGACTACTACGAAGAAGATTCCGATCGACCAGGTCTTACAGACATTTACATCAGAAAGCACAGAAATGGACCTATTGGACGTGTAGAACTGATGTTTAAGAAAGATCATCTACGTTTTTACGATGTCGATAAAGCGCATTCGCAAATGTAGGATGAGGTGGTACACTAGGCCCCCTTGCAAGTAGCCTTTGTTCCCGTTCGGCCAGAGATAACCATGCCAGAGACACTGATCTACGGAGGATTTGCATTCCTACTCGGGCTTCTTCTTACGCCGTGGTTTATTGCTTTTTTGCGCAAGAACAAGATGGGAAAGCAGCTTCGCGTCGAAACAGTCGATAGCAGAGAGGCCACTGTGTTTCGTACGTATCACAAGCATAAATTTGGTACTCCTACGATGGGAGGTTTGCTGATCTGGGGTTCTATTTTGATGACAGTGCTTCTTTCGCGATTGCTTTCGTATACAGGTTTTGTAGAACACAGCTTGCTTCAGCGAGGCCAAGTATATCTCCCACTCTTCATTCTTGTGTCACTCGGAATTCTCGGTGCATTTGATGATTACCTCAATATTATCGGAGCAGGAAAGAAGAAGGGGTTAGATTGGTTACCTAAACTTATCACTCTTCTTGTTATCAGTGGCGCTGCTGCACTGTGGTTTTACTGTAAGTTAGGCTACGACCAAGTGTATGTCCCCTTTTCGGGCCCTGTACATATTGGCATTCTCTATATTCCTCTTTGCATGTTTATTATTGTCGGGACTGCAAATGCAGTAAACGTAACGGATGGACTTGATGGGCTTGCTGCAGGACTGTTGATCATTGCTTTTGGATCATTTGGGTTACTTAGTTATATAGAAGGACTCGATGTACTCGCAGCCTTCTGTTTTGTGGTAGCAGGTGCTACTGCTGCTTTCTTATGGCACAACGTACCGCCTGCACTCTTCTTTATGGGAGATACTGGTTCTTTGGCACTTGGTGGAACCCTTGGTGTTATTGCAATGATGACAGACCAAATGCTTGTACTACCCTTTGTAGGATTTATCTTTATGATCGAAATGCTTTCGGTGATTATTCAGCTGACGAGCAAGAAATTCCGTGGAGGCAAAAAAGTCTTTAAAGCAGCGCCGATTCATCACCATTTTGAGGCGCTCGAATGGGGTGAAAGTAAAGTGACGATGCGGCTTTGGATTGTTGGGTCGTTTATGGCTTTCGCTGGTGTGATAGTCTCCGTATTTGGGTAAAAAGTACTACGAGCACAGTGTAAGAAGGAATTGGTTGCATACCCCCTACGTTTGAGTATTATGTCTGCACATGAAACGCATTGCCATTAATGGCTACGGCCGCATTGGCCGAAATGTACATCGTCAGTTACTCGAACACTACAGCGATTCCGTTGTGGTTGTTGGTGTAAACGCTTCTTCTACCTCAGAGATGCGTGCATATCTCTTGAAATACGATTCTCTTCACGGAAAGTTTCAGGGTGATGTTACCGTTAAAGATGATAATACTATTGTCGTTAATGGCCATGATGTCCGTATTGTGAAAGAGAAAGACCCAGCTAAGTGTCCTTGGAAAGAGCTCGAAGTAGACTTGGTCATTGAATCCACAGGACACTTTACAACTTCAGAAAAAGCCTCTGGGCACTTAGAAGCAGGTGCTAGCCGTGTCATTGTAACAGCACCCATGAAAGACAATACTCCAACATTTGTTTTGGGTATCAATGAACATGAGCTTACCGCTGATATGCCCATTGTCTCGAATGCGTCCTGTACGACAAACTGTATTGCTCCTGTTATTAAAGTCATTCATGAAAACTTCGGTGTTGCAAACCTACTTGTGAACTCTGTTCACGCATTTACCGCTTCTCAGAATCTCTTAGATAACAAGGGAGATGGGAATGATCTAAGACGAGCTCGCGCCGCTACAATGTCTATAATCCCAACAAATACGGGTGCTGTAACAGCATGTGCTAAGATTTTTCCAGAGCTTGAGGGTAAAATCGATGGAATGGCATTTCGTGTCCCTGTCCCAACAGTAAGCTGTTCGTACATGGCTTTTGTCTTAGAGAAGGATGTCACTGTAGAGGAGATCAATGCAGCGCTTAAAAAAGAAGCAGACGGAAATCTGAAGAATGTTCTCGCTGTCTCTGAAGAGCAATGTGTATCAATTGATTTTCAGACAGACCCACATAGCTCTATTGTTGATGCAACATTTACAAAAGTTGTTGATGGTAAGACTGTGCAAATTCTCAGTTGGTACGATAATGAATGGGGATATGCAATGCGTGTAACAGAGTTGATTCAGATGGTTATTGCTCTCATGAAATAATGGGAGCAGCACCTGCATGTCCGGCCCCTAACAAGCCGAATCTTAACTGGCACCTTTTACATCACAGTAAGGCAGACCATGACTTACGACATCTTATTGGCGATCTTTCTCGTGCCTGTAAATACATCAGTTACGCCATTCAAACAACAGAAGCAGGACTCACCGGAACGCAAAATGAATTTGGCGAAGATCAACTCGCTTTGGATGTTCTTGCCAATAACATGATCCGAGAATTCCTCTGTGAATCTGGCCTAGTATGCTGTTACATCTCAGAAGAGCAGCCAGACATCGTCGAACTTGACCCTGAGGGGGAATACAGTGTTGTATTTGATCCTCTCGACGGCAGTTCTCTTGTAGATGCTAACTTTGCCATTGGTTCTATCTTTGGTATTTATAAAGGTGGAAATATCATAGGAGCTACTCCACGAGAACAAGTTGCAGCAATGTACGTCTTATATGGACCACGAACACTTCTCGTTGTTTCGCTAGGAAATGGAAAAGGAGTCCATGAATTTATTCTGAATGATGTTGGAGAGTTTGTTCTTCTTCGAAATCATCTTGGTATAGGAGATGATGCAAAAAACTACAGCCCTGGAAACTTACGAGCTATTACAACAAATCCTAAATATAAGCAGGCATTAGATACTTGGCAAGAAGAAGAAAAGACACTGCGCTACTCTGGATGTATGGTTGCTGATATTCACCATATCTTCAGTAAGGGGCAAGGCATCTTTGCCAATGTCGGTGGCGGAGAAGGGTCTCAGTATCCTGATGGCAAACTTCGCCATGTATTTGAATGTGGACCATTTGCCTTTTTAGTAGAAGAAGCAGGAGGCTCTGCCTCTGATGGAACTACAGCTATTCTTGATAAGAAAATAACGTCTGTAGACCAGCGAACACAAATTATTATTGGTTCAAAAAACGATGTTGCCTCTGTTGCATCGCTCGTTGCTTAGTTCCAATACGGATTTTCACTCAGTTTACCAATTGCGTCTTCGAGCGTGATGTAGTCTTCGGTATCTTTTTCTTTAACTTTTCCCTTTAGTTTATACATCTTGCACATAGTTTTATAGCTTCCCCATGGGTAGTATCGAATTCTAGGCTTACGAAAAAACTTACGAGGTTCTTCGCCCTCTGCCAGTTTCTTTTCGACTCTCGGCCATTCTTTAGGAAGTGCATTGCCATCTTTATCCCACTCTACAAGACTGACTGCCAGCTTTAGGTCTGGGTCGACATACACAAAGTCTTCGTCGGTAAATTCAAGGGCAGTCATGATTCTATACTACAGAAGAGTTGTGTTTGTTTGTAGACTTTATTGATAGATATTGTGTTCTTCTGGTTCCGTGGCAGGTGGAGGAGGAGGTTCTGAGTGTCTTGGCTCATCATGTGTAAATATATCCCTTACTGATGATCTGAGGCCTTCTTTGTATAATAATAAACCGTAGAGAGTAGATACAACACTGCCGATAAGTGTTCCGTAGAGACCAAAATGTATCTGTAAACGACTGAATTCAAAAGTAAATTTCGTGAGGACTGACCAAATTGCAATAGTGAGCATCGTAGACAGTAAGGCAATAAGCAGTCGTACCAAGTCTTTATTCTTCTGTTGTACTATGTTTGGGCCACCTGTCAGAGGAATGAATGTAATGAGCAAGATATAAGCGTTGAGAAGTAGGACAGTCAGCCCTATAAAAGACGTAAAAAAGCCAAGGCCAGAATAGGTAATAATCTTTCCCCCTAGCCATTCTCCGCCTACCCAAGGAAAGAATACACAGACAAATGCCGTAAGAGAGGCACCGTTTAATATCTGCTCTTCTATTTTTAAAGCCTTAAATTTCGCAAGTGCTCTATTTGGCATACTGTAAGCATAGCATTACACTGCCTCACGTGAAACTTATTATAGACGCCAGAGAAGCTTTTGCTCAAAAGAAAGCAGGAAAAGGCCAATGGACGAAAGGGTTTCTTCACGAACTTACTTCTCGGAGAGAAGACCTCACCGTTCTTACACACACTACGCAGCGCATTACTACGTCTGTAGCATTTTCTGGAAAGCTTTTGTGGCATTTTGCTGCCGCAAAGTATGCAAAGATTTCTGGGTGTGATTATTACATTAGCCCGACAAGTTTTATTGTTCCATATCTTCTTGGAAAAAAAGTCCGATACATCCCCGTAATTCATGATTTGATTGCATTTAATAACGAGCCGCATGAAAAACGAGCTAAGTGTATAGAGCGATTATTGCTCAATAAAACTATTATACATGCTCATCATATTTGTACGGTAAGCGAAGCAACACGCTCTGATCTTCTTGCTCGGTTCCCTCACCTATCACCAAGCAGTGTCACTGCAATCTATGCAGGCCCAATGCATGTCCAGGTACCGCTATCTGTACCGGACCAAAAAACTATTGTATGCGTAGGCACTCTTTGTCCTCGTAAAAACCAAGAACGATTAATAAAAGCCTATGCAGCATTACCAGATTCTTTAAAGAATCAATTCAAGCTAATTTTAGTTGGTGCACGTGGGTGGGATGACGCAGAGATTCTTCGGCTCGCAAGAATTACTAAAGGTGTTGAATGGAAAGATTATGTTAGTGATGAGGAATATCAAACACTTCTTTCTACAGCGACAGTATTTGCTTATCCGTCTTTGTATGAAGGATTTGGTATGCAAGTCTTAGATGCGCTTCAGCGTGGTATTCCTGTGCTTACCTCGAATAGAGGAAGTCTGAAAGAAGTCGTTGGGGATAGTGCGCTGATTGTAGACCCAGAAAGTGTTATTTCTATCACTAATGGACTTAGGCAACTATTAGAGCAAACGGATTTACGTAAAGAATATGCCTCGTATGGTCCAATTCAGGCAGAATCCTTTACCTGGAAAAGAACTGTTGATCTTTTTCTCGAGTCAGTTGAATCCGCCGTATACTAGAATCGATGATTACCTATAAGCGCATCGGCATTACGGTAAAGTCAGGACTCGAAGACAAGTGTCAGAGTGTTGATGAAATAGTACATATCGTAGAGCAGTCTGGTGCTGAGGTGTTTATGGATCCAAAACGCATTGGAGGAGCTGATTGCGCGCTGGATCTTCCGGAGTACTCATCAGAAGATGAAATAGATTTACTTCTGGTTATTGGAGGAGATGGAACAATCTTGCGTGCTGTTCGAGAATTATCGGATTGTCGTATTCCTATCCTTAGTATTAATAGAGGCCGAGTAGGGTTTTTAGCAGAAATTGAGTTTGACGATGCAAAAGATCTTCTCCCGAGATTTCTTACAGGTGAAGGTGTGATTGATGAACGAAAGCTGCTGAATGTTCGTGCCATGCGTGGGAATACAGAAGTGATCTCAGGTTTTGCTCTAAATGAAGCGGTTATTGCCCAAGGGACTATTGCCCGTCTTGTTGATTTACAAACTTCTGTAAACAACGAGCCGTTAACAACATTTCATGCAGACGGATTAATTATTGCTACACCGACAGGATCAACCGCATATAACCTCTCTTCCGGAGGACCAATTGTGCATCCCACTCTTGATGCGATGATTTTAACGCCTATCAGTCCACACAGCTTTTCGCAAAAGCCTGTCGTGATTCGCTCTGATGCTAAAGTAGAAATTACGGTAAAGACGAAGCAGAAAAAATACAAAGATACCGAAGTAGTACTTACGCTTGATGGGCAGGTATATGTTGGACTAGAGGGGGAAGATGTTATTACTGTTACGCAAGATGCACGGTCCATAAAATTCCTGAGGCGTTCGCAAGACACCTTCTTTGGTACACTTCGGGATAAGCTCAAGTGGGGTGAGAGCGTGGATTAGTTAATTCAAACTATGCAAATCCCTCCTTCTATTTGCAGCTCTTTCTAGGATATCTCTAATATTATCAAACGTATCAGCCTTAGCCCAAAAGTCTCTAATGCTGTGCGCTTCTATAGGCGCAATACTAGATAGTTTTTTTGAGGGTAGAAGTATTTTTGATTCACCTTCTGGTAACTCAACGCTAACATCAAGGCCTGTAGTTAGATTATCTAGAGCGGTATTTGTTTCAGGTTCATCTACTGACTGTTCATCGATTAGATTATTTATAGAAAAAATTACAATAAGAATAGATCTACGTTGAACAACTGATGTAGCAATTTCGGTTATAAGCTGATTTCTTACTGCATCTAGGACGAAACATGCTACTATATCTCCTCTTAAGTTAACATTAGGTGGTCTTTGAACACCCAAATCTTCCGCCTCGACTCTAAAACTATGAACATCTCCGATCTTTTCAATGTATTCACTCCATTGGCTAGATGCACTCATTAATACATCCGTAAATTCATCTGGATCACTTCCTGGATATAGTTGTGATTCTTGAATGTCCTCTACTACAGTAGTTGTATGTAAAGATTTTAAAGACATACGCCTACATTACCCCTAACTCTAGCGAGAAATCAAGTACGCGTGATCATCTCTTCTCGTCCAGGGCCAGTCCCTATAAATGTGACAGGAACTCCTGTTTCTTTTTCGATTCTCAGAATATATTTTTGAGCATTTTCTGGTAGATCATCAAAGTTTGTAATTCCTGCAGTATTTTCTTTCCAACCAGGTAACTCTTCGAGTTTTCCGTTAATCATTACGGGGATCACTTCTTCTACATCGAGAACATCCAGCTTCGTGACATTCCATGCGGTAAATCCATTGGTTGCATTGGCAATATTCAGTTGATCGATATTAAGCCACCCCGTTCTGCGTGGGCGACCAGTTGTCGAACCGTATTCCCCTCCTCGTTCGCGAAGACGCTCTTCTGCTTCTCCGCTTGCAGCGCTATCAAACTCCCCTTCTCCAACACGGGTGCAGTACGCTTTGGCAACGCCAATGCAGGATTTTACACACATCGGTGGAATACCAAGGCCTTGTAGTGCACCAGCAAGTGTAGTTGAGGAGCTGGTGACAAATGGATACGTTCCGTGATCGATATCGAGTAATACTGCTTGCGCTCCTTCTATCAAAATAGATTTTCCTGATTTGCGAGCATTGGCAAGATAGGCAACGGTATCTTTTATACAACTGCCAATTTTGCTTTGTGCGTCTTTCAGATTTTGTATCTCTGTATCTGCATCCATGTCTACGCCATACATTGTCTTTATGTGTGGTACCCGGCTGCGCAATTCATCAGAAACATCTGCGCTTAAGCTTTCCATGCGAATTCCACTACGGGCTGCCTTGTCCATATATGCAGGTCCTATTCCCCTCTTGGTAGTTCCAATAGGATTTGCACGCGCTTCTTCGAGGGCAGCGTCTACCTCTTTATGATAATCGAACACAATGTGTGCAGCATGAGAAATATGTAGTCTATCGATAATTGAAATACCATTTTCTTCAAGTGTTGCGATTTCTTTAAGGAGCGTTGGTAAGTGAATCACAAGTCCTGCACCGAGTACAATTTGCTTGTCTGCGTGCAAGCAACCTGATGGCATGAGGTGAAAGACATGTTTCTTCCCTTCTACAACTATTGTGTGCCCAGCATTTGCACCTCCACATGCACGGGCAATAATGTCGTACTCACTCGCGAGAATGTCGACGATCTTCCCCTTACCCTCATCTCCCCACTGCGCTCCAATTACTGAAGTTATTGGGCCAAGAGTATTTTGTATAGAACTCACGATTCTATTATATGCAGAATAAATGGCAGAGGGAAATATTAGGTTTTGTTTCTTCCTTTCTTATACAAGATTACGTAAGTGTTCTACTCTGCATTCAAGAATACATCCTCTGCAGAGAGGATTGCGCTGTATACTGTTGTAAATTTTTACAACAGCATCAGAGCCGTCTGGTCCACTAAACAACGCAAGATGTGGTTCGAAGTCTGCAACATCTGGCATCAGTTCATCTCCTTCTGGAATGTACGGTGGATTTGATACGACAATAAAGGGCTCAGTAATATCAGATAGCGGCTCTGTAAGGTCTCCCAGAATACAATCAATTTTTGTATCCACTCCCTGCTTCGAAGCATTTTCTCTCGCTACATCTAAAGCATCGTTACTGATGTCTGTTGCAACTACCCTCATACCTGTCTCAAGAGCAAGTGTCGTAGCGATGCATCCACTTCCGGTACAGAGGTCGACGATGAGCTTTACATCAGACAGGTCACCAAATTTTTTCGCTACTCCCATGATCTTTATATCCAGTTCACGAATCGTATCTTCGCCATCTTCTAAAAAGTCGAGGGTAAGATCTACCAAACGTTCTGTAGAAGGGCGCGGGATAAGCACTCGAGGATCTACAGCAAAGTCGCGGCCGTAAAACTCCTGCATTCCAACAATATAGGCAACTGGTTCATTCAACTCTCTTCGATTGACCATCTCTAAAAATCCTCTCATGTCTACCTCTTCCTCTGGATGAGCCAACAACCACTCACGATTTTTGCCCAAATGAAATGCAAGTAGCACCTCTGCATCGAGCCTGTCGATATCTACCGTATTTAATGCTTCTGTAATATTCATTGTTTCTTCATTATCCTCTATCCTCTATTCTCTATCCACTATTTTATGGCGCGTATTGGAATCGATTGTCGGTTTGCTTCTCTTTCGGTAGGACTTGGTACCTACACGAGAAATATTGTAGATCATCTTGTCAGACCTTCTGAAGATGTATATGTGCTCTTTGTCCGTGCAACGGATGAAGATTGGATTAAAAAACTTCAAGGGAATTTTGAGTTAGTCATTGCAGATTTTCCACATTATTCTTTTAAAGAGCAGATTTCGCTTCCAAAACTTCTTACATCTTCACATGTTGATCTTTTCTATTCACCGCACTTTAATGTCCCCTATTTCTGCTCTGTACCTTACGTTGTCACAGTTCATGATCTGATCTTGCATCGCTATCCGAATAACACTTCGCTTCTCAAGCGTATTGTGTATCGATTGCTGATGAAGCAGGCTGTACTAAAGGCGCAGCATGTTATTAGTGTTAGTAACTTTACAAAGTCTGAATTGCGGTCTGTGTATCCCTTTCTTCGCGATGAGCAAATGACTGTTGTTACAGAGGGGATTGATTCTTCGTATAAGCCAACTGAAGATAGCGCAGTATTAGATTTTTACGATCTAGAGCTAGGATATTTCTTGTATGTCGGAACTGCTAAGCAGCATAAGAACGTACAAAAGCTTATTGATGTATATGCAAAATCTTGCACACCAGAGCCGTTGATTATTGTCAGCAACGGTAAAGAGGTTGATAGTTTACAAATTAGAGGTAACGTGCGGATCTTGCTTGGTGTGGATCACGATGAATTACCAGCCCTCTACAGTAATGCAAAGTGCTTTGTGACAGCTTCTTCTTATGAGGGCTTTTGTTTACCTATCCTCGAAGCTCGAGCGTGTGGTTGCCCGGTAATTGCGCAAAATGTATCAGCAATCCCAGAAGTAGCTGGAGAGCATGCAATTTTGATTGATGGATCAGAAGAATCGCTGATCAATGCCTTTAAAAATCCACCAAAAAAATCTGATCCTCCAGATAAACGATTTGATTGGAAAAAATCAGCAGATGCTATTTCTGCTATACTCACCGATGCCTCTCATGGATAAGTTATCTCTTCTCATTCCTCGGGTATTAAACAAGCGTGGACTTAAAGACGAAGCCTCTGCTTCTTATGTTACATATCTTGCTTGTCAGTGGATTGACGACAACCTACCAGAGCAATCTATGCACTTGCGGGTAGTACGGCTTGCAGATAAGTGTCTTTTTATTGATTCAGATCATTCCATTGCCTCTCAGGAGCTTACCCAAGTCCAGGAGCATATAATTAACTATTTAAACACTCATGAGGGAGTATCAATAGACCAGATGATGATCGCTCGCTCCAGAAACACAGCAAATTAACACTCTTTCTCTTGCTAAGGGCCTTTAGAGGCCCTAAACTCTGCGAGCTTAATTTATGCTACGTATTCGACTCCAAAGAACCGGTAATAAGAACAATCCCACATTTAGACTTGTGGTGACAGAAAAGAGCAACGCCGCTAAAGGTAAGGCTCTTGAGTTCTTGGGTCACTATCTCCCTACGAGGGACCCTTCGGTATTTGAGTTCGATCAGAAACGCATTGAGTACTATATCGGTAACGGAGCTACTCCAACCGATACTGTTGCTCGTCTTCTTGCAAGGAATGGCGTAAAGGGGCTAGAGAAGTACACAGAGAAGTATTTTAAGAAGAAGAAAAAGAAAGAAGTAGAAGAAAAGCCACAGGCAGAAGCTCCTGCTCCTGCTCCAGCTAAAGAAGAAGAGAAGCCAGCTGAAGAAGTGAAAGAAGAGAAGCCAGCTGAAGAAGTGAAAGAAGAGAAGCCAGCTGAAGAAAAAGAGGATGACAAAAAAGAGGGAGACTCCTAAACTACAATTGTTATGACAGATTTGACCCATTCGACAGGCTCAGGGCAAGCAGATTTCCCGGGATACGCATTTCTAAAATACGTACTGGAGCAAATTATCGAGGACAAGGATCAGCTTGTTATAGAGCAACAGGAGGATGATTTAGGTATTTTGCTCACTGTCTCTGTAAGTGATAGTGATATGGGCAAGTTGATAGGAAAAAGTGGGCAAACCATCAAAGCCCTCCGAACGCTACTTCGTATTGTTGGCGGTAACGCTGATAAACGTGTTAACCTTAAAGTATTAGAACCCGCTTAAGCCTATTTTACCCCTTTAGTTTATGCTAAGAGATCTCCTTGAAAACGCCAGTATATTAGATATTGTTGCTACGTTTGTAGCCCTCGGATTGATTGTCGCTTCTATCCTCTGTTTGGCATACATTATTATTGGTGGTATTACTTTTATTCTCTCAGCAGGTAACGAAGAAAAGATTAAGAAGG
>JAQCIJ010000014.1 GCA_027592135.1 bacterium
TACGTGTTCTTCCTCTACGTCGTCGTCCACTATATTGGTGTGTGGATGGGGCTTTGGGTGTAGTGGTAGAGCATGTCGGTCGTGAACTTCCTGTTTTGAGTCCCAGACAACGTTTTTGAGGGGGTCATTTTGAGTACTCCAAGGCAAGCGGGGCGGTCGGTCAAATGAGACAAATGAGACAGTACAATAGGGGTGTGTCTCATCCTGGACAAATGCACTATTTTGGCTTATAGAAGCCATTTTAAGAGGACAGTGGACTCAAGGAAAGTATTGTAGTCTGCCATCCGAATCTCGTCTGTCTCTGAATTCTTGATATCGCTTCAGGACAATCGAAATACTTGCAGGAATGCTTTTTTTCTGCTATAATTAGAAGATTATGTCTAAAACAAACACCTCGTCGAATACTGCAAGATATGCGGCACTCCAAAGCCTCATTGATCGGTCAGTCTTGCTTACGCCGGAACAAAAGGAACAGGCACAAGTCTTCGCGGAACAGTCGGGTGAAGAGGGGCGCGATGCGCTATCCGCCTTCCTCCAGACCGAGTCAGGCGTGGTGCAGACGTTGGTGAGCGATTCGGTTCGGAGTGCAGCGAGTCAGGGCGACGGTGCCGCAGTCACAAAGAAGTTTGATGAATTCTTCCGGCAGTCCGACCGTTATCTGCGCCAGAGCAAAGAGGGAGTGGAACGCGGCATAGAGGTTGCCAGTGCCGAACACCTTCTTGACGCTTCATGAGTCCAAACGGTCCAGAACAGGCCGGAGTCGATGCCGAACAGCGGCGGATCGATTCACTCGACCGCGCAGAAGACCGAAGGATCGATGTCGGTCAAAAGGATCGTACACCTGAGCAACTCGGCGAGATATACCTGAAAAAAACGAACGACCTGCAGGGAAAAATTCGCGATCTTCAGCGGCAAGCGGATGTTCTGCGCGACAAGCGCGACCCCGCATGGCAGGCATTGGAAAATTCTTGCACCCAGACGGAACAGGGACTCTTGAGTCTGCTCAAGACCATCGATCAGAAAAATGTCGCAGAGCAGACCAATGCATTCGCAGAGAAAGTTCTGAATCTCACAACCAAGCTCGACGCTGCGGCAGTAGCTCCGGAGAACGGTGCCGACACATTGGAGAAGCCCATTCCGCTCTTGATCAGCGACATATTCGAAAACATCTTGAAGCCCACCGATCAGAAGGCAAAAATCGAATGCGCGATGCTCGCGGCCGAAGCGACCACACACTACACCGAAGCAGACATCCGACTCGTGCAGTCACGGCTCAGCCTCTTTGAGACTCTGCCACGAGAACTCATGACGACGCTGTTCCCGAACCAGCAGGTGCCGGCAGGAAAGGATGTCATCTACCAGTTGGCGCGTGGAGTACTCGCAACTTCGCCGAACGCATTCCTCCTCGCTAATCCCGACCCCGAGGACATCATTCGCGGTGCGCGCGAAAAAGGTATCGACGAACTCAAGAGCGCTGAGAAGGAATTGAATAAAAAGAAATACACGCTCTCTCAGGAGATCGAAGGACTTGCAAAAAATACGAGAGAGAGTGCGGACGATGATCAGATCGCACACAACGTGCAGATCGTGAAGAGGGCGCAGCAGAACGTTCGTGACATTCAGGACAAGATGCAAGGTATCGGCACTCGCGTGACGCAGCTTGATCTTGCGCTCGTGCGGCAAGACGTCGCATCCGCAAGAGGAAACGGCCGTGCGATTGATGCAGACAGAATTCTCATCCGCGTCAAAGAGCAGTACGGAACGACACTCGAGATGCTCGACCCGACTCTGGCTGAAGAGGCGAAGAAAGCGGAAAAGACGGTCGCGCTTACGCCCTTCGAGCAGGTACTCAAGGGAGAGAAGAAGGGCAGAGCTGTGGACACCGCGGTGGAGGAAGCAAGGGAGAGTGCGGCAGCAGCAGACATTGTGGATCAGGTGCGGGCATCCACCGTCGTTCGCTTCAGCCAGATTGCAAACGGCGACACCTATTTCAACAAGCGCACTATTAGAGACGCGAGCGGCCAGGACAAGAGCGAGTTCTTCAAAAAATACTCCTATGTGGACGTCATCAATGCATCTGGAAAAAAGGTGAGCGTCGCGCTCACGCCGGAAGCTAAACAACGGATTGAGACGCTTCCCAGAGGCACGAAGCCTGTGATTTTGAAAGCGGTCACCCCTCTCTCATTCCAAAGAACAGGCGGTGGACGTAGAGGAGTGATGTCCTATAAGTACACAGGCAGTGATTTCGGCGCTTCCATTCTCGACGCAAAAGATATCGGCACAGTAAATGACACGGGGGATGTATTCGACGGAGCCGGAAAACCTGTCGACATGAACACCGATCCTCGCGCAGAGGTCGCACGTGAGCAGATCGGCATGCAGCGGGCATTCACCGTCTCGGATTATGTTCCGAAGCCTGCAGCGCAGCTCCGGAAAATGGATGGCAAGCCGTACGACAAGCGTCTCATCACAATCAAGACCGCATCGGGCAGGACGTATGAAGGTATGACGGTCGCCACTGACGCATGGGTGACCTTGAACAAGCCCGCACCGGACGGCATGACGCTCGTCCTCAAGCGTGAACCGAGGAATATTGCGTTGCGCACACCCGAAACCGAACGCACAGGGCGGCGCAGTTCACGAGCGATCCGCCGCGTGAACGATGTGGACATGATTTCGGCGTCCGATCTCGCCTACGCAAAGCTGAACGGTGACGAGCTCACCACCGCCAATGTAAATGACCCGACGAAGACCGAGACGGGCTCAGCGTCTGATCTCGTACGCAAGCGTGAGGAAGACAGCCGCGACATCCTCCGTGCAATAGACCAAAGCGAACCAATCAAGCAGACGACTCATGCGGCGAGTGCCATCGGCGAATCGATGGCTCACCTGCAAAAGATCATGAGCGCAGGAAACGAGGGCACGAAGCGTCAAGCCATGGTGGACTTCGCGCGTGCGGAAGCCGAGCCGATGCTGAAACTTCTGCGCGATCCAAATACGTCTGTAAATGTGAATCAGGCACTCAGTCAGCTGCGTGCACTCAAAGAAGCCAACCTCGGCGTGGCACTCGGCGGCGCAGAGAGGGAGATCAATGCACGTATACAGTCACTCGAACAGTTCGCAGAACTTCTCCAAAGCGGAAGAGTTGCAGACATCTTCGAGACGATTATGGATAAGTCGAAGTTCGATGCCGACACGTGGTCGAGGTGGTTCTCAACGGAATTCCCGAAGATCCTCGCTGCCATCGCGGTCGCAACTGCAATAATTGTGACGGTGATCTTCACCTGTGGTGGTGCAGCGCCTTTGTGGGCTGTTTCTGCTACTACCTTTAATGTGCTCATAGCCGCAGGTGGAGCAGCAGGAGGAATTATCGGTATGGAAGCGGGTGCGGAGGGCGTACGCAAAGGAAGACAGCTCCTCGACAAAGACGTCCGGAGTGGCCGGCTTGCCTATAGCAACCGTTCACGACTCTGCGCGTATCTCGAGGGGCAGGAAGTCCTCGATCCAACAACTGGCAAGAAGATCCCGATGGAATTCATCAAGGATGTGGCGAGTCCGTACACGCAGGAATTCGCGTTCAGCTTCGTCACGACGTACGCCGCACTCGGTCTCGGAACCGTGGTGGCATCCCGTTTGAGCGCGCTCGCACAGAACAGCACATGGGTACAGGGACTCGCGACACGCAGCCCGACTGCAAACCGCATCATGTCGTATCTTTCGCAGGTGAGCGATGATGCAGCGCGCGTCGGCGCTGAAAAATCTTCGCTCATCAAGACATGGCTCCATGAGACGGTCGATGAACTTCAGGATGAATTCGTCAAAGAGAAGGGAGTGGAAGCTGTGCTTGCTCAGGTCGACGAACGCCTTGGCCCCTGCGCGGCGTTTCTTCTCACGGTTGCGCGTGGTTTCAAGCCGACAAAGGTTTCGCAAAGCAGCGGCGCATTCCTCGGTGATTTCACTGCGGAAGGCACTTCAGGCATTGCGCAGGCGGAGGCAGCGGTGAAAGCTCAGGGATACCCGTCCGTGACGAATGCAGGCGACTACCTCATCGTTACTGACCATGAAGGGCATACCTTCAATGTGCGTCCGGAGACAGACAGTGTGGAGACGAAGGCAGAGGCAGGTCCGAGGGAGGTAAAAATTCCGACGACGGAGGCGACTTCCGCAGACATCAATCAGATGACGGAGAACGGCAAAATTACTCTTATCGGCGCACGTAACCGCACTGGAGCAAGCCCCGAAGTCACGCAGGAAGCTGCCACAAATCTCGTCAGTGATCGTGTCGCACTCGCAAAGTCCGTGGCCAACCCTGCAACGCGCACAGAAGCTGTCACACGGTACAATCAACTTCTCAAAGCACAAGGAGGAAAGGAACTAAGCGAAGCCGAAGTCATTGCAAATTGCGCGAAATTTGAACAGGTGGTAGCCGCGATCGAAAACGGCAGCATCGGCCTCGAAGGAACGTACATCGGCTCCTCGATCCGCGACTTGAACAAGCTCATGCCGGGCATCGAAATGGAAGCGAAGCAATCACTCTGTCGCAGGCTCCACACATCGAGCATGGACAACGAGAACGAAGCACGCATTACACGAGGTGAAAAGCCGTTTGCGAATATGGATCAGTACATGGAGTGGCTCCTCAGCCCCGATCAGACCATCGAAGGAGGTCGTCCTGTGACTCCGAACGGCGAGTTCGATGCAAAGGACGCCGTCCATCTGGGAACGAATCCGGAGGTCAGCACGCGCCTCGCTCCCGTCGTGGATGCCATGAGTGCTCTCGCAAACGATTCCAACGCGACGTTTACCCGCGCGCAAGTGGAGCAGGTATTGGCGGAAAATCCGCAGCTCGACTCCGTCGACCGGACGATTCTCCTTGAGACTGCAACATTACTCGAAAATATCAAAGCGAAAGCAGGCGATGCGTCTCTCCCAGATGCAGAGCGCTGGAAGATTCTCGAGTTCTCCGCACGCTACGTACAGGACTTCCGTGCCAGTCCCGATTTCAAAGCGACCCCGCAGCAGCTCCTGAATCTCGTCGCGGACAATGCGATCAACCTGAGCCACCAGAACATCATGGACCACATGACGCTTGTCGGCTCCAGCCACGGCACGCTCCATGTCCTGCGTGGAAACTCGGAGATGCTGAACAGTCTCTATGGACAGATGGGCTTCACGCCAGCCATGCGCGTCCTCGCAATGCAGGCAACGTTTGACCATGACATGGGCTACACAAAACGCACGCTGGTCGGTAAAACGCCGAAGGATGGTGTCTTCGAGAGCTCGAAGGATCACCCACTTGAGAGCACGCTCCGCGTCGAATCCAAGCGCGAGGCCTATGAGCAGATCTTCGGAGGCGATGGCTACATTACGATCCGCAATGCAGTACTCGACCACTCTGATGCGATGGGCAATGGCCAGTATGCGGACTATGCGACGAAGCTCGACATCATCGCTGACCAGAACGCGCCCGCAGCTGAACGTGTCGCTGCAGCCGTCGCGCTCGTCGACTGTCTCGCGACAGTGAGTAACCTGAAAGCTTCGCCGCTCTTCAAGAACAATCCGGAAATCATGGCGACGATGGCGCGCATCGAACAGATTCACCGTGAGATCAATGCTTTGTCTAAGCCGTCCAAAGATGCTGCCGAGGCTGCGGCAAAAGCTGAAGGTCTTAACGAGAAGCAGATTGAGAAGAGTGGCGAAGATGCCGTGAAGACTTTCCAGAAGCAGTCTCCCGAAGTGAAGGCACTCCGCGATGAGGCGAAGTCCATGCGTATCGCGATGCAGGATCGCATCGCACAAATGAAGGACATCCCTAAAGAGACACGACAAGCGTATCTCACATCGCTCGAGAGCACGATGCAGTGGGAAGGAAGCGATTTCGCGATCACGTCAAATCTCGGCATGCTCGCCGCAAGTGTGTCTTCGGAACTGCAAATTGATGCAGAAGGAAAAGTGCATGCGGCGTACACAGTTGACATCAATGGTCTGGCCACAATCGCACGCGCACTCGATCCTAAGGCTGCAGCAAAAGCAGCAACCTCCGGCATCATCAAGGCAGCGGACGACTTCGGCAAGCTGACACCCGAGAGCACGGAGGCGCTGAACATGTTCGTCATGCACGCAGGGAATGTTGAATCAACTGACTCGGTGAAACGTGCGGCGGCAGAAGCGTACTTCGCGGAAAATGAAGGACATATTAGTCTGCCCACGAACTCAAGGCTCGTTATCGAGGTCAATATCGGAAAGAACTCCGAGTACGAGAGCACGCGTGTGGCAGTCGAGACAGGACTCCGCATTGATGCCATCCGCGGACTCGCGCGCGCCAACATCAAAAAGCTCGTCAGCGGCGAGCCGATCACCATCGAAGGTGTGGACGGCAACCAGGTTGAACTGCTCGATGTGAACGCGCTTCAGACGTATGCGGAAAGCACGGTCTCGCAGTACATCGGGTCGTTGCCTGCCAACTACGTCATGCAGAATGCGGCGGGCGAATATGTGCCGGTTCTGCAGGCATTCAACGAGGCGAAAGCCGCAGCACGCAGCTTTCCCGTGACTTGGAAGGAGTTTGGTGATAGAATGTTTAGAACGGCAGGAAGCAATGCCCCCCTTCAGCGCAAAGCAGCATGATCCACTCTCCCAACCACACACCGGCACCCAGCAATGAACAGCGCATGAAGCAACTGGACGCATCTATGCAGCCGAATGAATTGGACATTCTCCGCGACAGCAGGCAAGAGGTTGCTGAGTTCCTGCGCCTCGGACGCAAGTGGGGATTCTTCACTCTGGCCGAGAAAACATCGGAAAAAGCAGGGCGTGAAATACTCTCAAATGCGTATATGCCCGAATCGAATCTGGCCACACTGATTAAAGGCAGGGATCCATCGAGCCTTGCTGCCATTGAGAAAATGGTTGATGAAGGGCTCAAAGAAAATCAAAAATATCTGGCTCACCTCTTGATTTTACGTATTGAGGATATGTACAAAAAAGAATCGAAAGATCACGGAACCGTTGCACTCAACGCAGGCGATGCTGAGAAAATGCTCGAGAATGAACAGGATCCTGCAAACTATCTGCGCTGGGTAAACGTTCCCGCTCCGACCCATGCCGTCCCAGATTGGTTTCAGGTGATCGAAAAAAATGGGATGGGCCCTGCAGATCTGGATATGATTTATGCACGGATGGATGAGGAAAACGTGAAGTTGAGTGCAGACGGGGTTACCGAGGTAGTCAGCAGAGAGCACGACGCTATTATGAAAACCAGCGATGCTGAGTGAAATCCGCTGCCTGAGTAGATTTTTTAGTGTCAGAATTTTTCCAAGCCAATCTTTCCGTTCGCAAGATAGAATCCACCTTTAGACATCCCAGAATTTTCCTCTTCTCTTCAATCTTCCCCGCTCGCATACTCTCTGAGTACAAAAACCAAGTATAAACTTTCTAGAGAGCGTTCGATTTTTGGTGTCAGAACATGATACATTAGGGCTTGTTTAAGCTATATTCTCCAATTTGAACATGTTCACTTCAAAAAAACAGGCAATCCCCGAAGCATTAAATACATTGGAAGTAACGATTGGCAAGGATCACATGGAGAAAATAATTAGAGAAATTTTCCCCGAGCGGAAAGAGTTTTTCGATAAATGTGGAGTGACTAAAGACGCATTCGAAAAATCAAATTACATTCGATCGAATTATCTAAGTCCTGGATATATGTGCAATCCGCCAGATAGATTAGACGGGTTTCACGACTACTGTAATCCGTTGGGATGTCGTGAAAAACATGATCCGGGTCGATCAAGGGAAAATTTAACATCATACTTACATGACAGACGAGTGTTTGAATTGTGGTCTGAAGGAGACTGGGTGGTTGCAGATGCTCTATATAGTTTAGCTAGTGCCGGTGAATGCGCTCTCTGTGGCAAGAAAGTCGTGAAGGTGAGTCCAGATCACATAGGGCCACTTTCTTGTGGATTCCAGCAGCTACCATTTTTCACGCCGACTTGTAGATCGTGTAATAGCAGCAAAAACAGAAGAATGTCCAAGAAAGACATTAAATTACACTGCTGTCTCGGGAACATTCCGTAACAGCTGATCTTTTACTGTAGCCAAAAAGGAAATCGGAAGGAAGACTGATGGTGTCAATCCCTACCAGCCTTCCCCCTCTTTCCATGTTCAATGGTACCACCACCGTGCTCGGACAGCGCTGTTTGCAATATCGGCATTTCACTACCTTGCGGTAGAGGGGAACGGAAGTAGAACGCCGTCCCTTTTACCGTACTTACCGATGGAAGTCTTGCCAGGAATGGCTCTTCGCTACGCTCAGAGCCATTCCTGGATTATGCGTTTCACTTGTGAATTTCCGTTGAGTATTCTTGCTTAAAATAGCCAGATATGGTAAAATCATGAGATGGCTTCTTTTTCGAATATCAGCTCATCGGAAGGGCAGGATGGAAACGAAAACGTGGCACAGCCGAATGCTGGGAATCAGAATGCGGATATCCACGATGCACTCTGGCGTATGGATGAGGATATTACAATGGAAAGTACGGAGTTACGGTCACTATTTGCGAATCCCACAACAACGATTCCCAGTTCAGCCTGTCGCTCTGAGCCAGGGATTCGGGTAGCTCTATGGAATGTCAAGAAGTTGCTTGCGAGTATTTCAGCCACCTCTGATCCCGAGAGGCATAATCCACCGTTCACCGTGGAGCACATCGTCAATGTCCTGCGGACATGTCATGCGTATCTTTGTGCCAAATACAGGAGCACATGCGTTTTATAAAAAGTGCGGATATGAAGATCGGTCTGTGGAGATGGTAAAACACATTAAAAAAAATTTTCCGTAGGTACATGTATGTGACTATTCACATTCTTTGCCTTGAGTACTAACCAAGTAGTTCATCGTCAGAATTATAAAGTGCACGATCGACGAATAATCCTCGACGCATTATTGTGCTTTGAACTGCCATACTTATTTGAGAAAGTTTAAGAAGACGATCTTCATATTTTTCAAAGCCAGCTGGCATTGTTCCAGTTATTCCATATCGAATTTTGGAAATCAGTTTTGTAGCGCACCCTTCTCTACCGGTAAGATTCAAAATCCGGCGCAATCTCGTTTGATAACAATGAAGTAGAGCTTTTTCAATTACTAATAATTCTGCGTCACTTAGTTCAGTGCAGTAAGAATCTGCATCATCAATGTTTAATGCTGTGTTAACGAGCCTCAAGATGCTATCAGAGTATTTGGGCATTAAGGAGATGGCGCACATCAGTAGATTCTGGATTTGGTTGCACTGACCTTCTACCATGCGCAATGCGTGCATTGTCGATGAAAACTAGGTGGCCAGCTTTCATTTGATAAACGAGTGATTGGTCTGTTGTGTGAACGACTTCATCAAACCTTCGTAGAGAATCAATGTAATTCTCTGTTAAGCCGAGAGCTTTACGAGTAGATGTTAAGATCGGCAAGATATTAATCTTATAGCGAAATGCGATATCATATTCATCTTCTGTATCTTCGGGATGAAAAAGGAGTGGCGTTTCTGCATCGTCTTCCACCACATGATCCGCTGTAAAATGCACAGGAGTCGATAACAATGTTTCAATGTCAGACGATGCCTCTGTTGGGTAACGCAATCTCGCATCTGCAATGGCATCTGCACACCGCAATAACATGGATTCACCATTGCTCCCATTAGCATTTTGAATGCTACCAGCTTGCTTCATGAGCATTGCTAAGAAACGAGGGCGTTTAGCTGCCCATGCCCTTCCAGTATGAAATGGCAGAGGTCCCAGTTTTTCTTTGGGTAGCTGATCCTGTTCTGTCCTTTTTGGATTAAAGATTACATCTCCAATACCATACACATTCTGCAGCTCCTTGTTGCCGTAGGTAGGTAACAATTTTCCGAACTGACCGCAAAATGCTGCAAAATCAATTTTATTTGTGGGAAAGTTCACTACCAAAAATGCCCGTTCTCTTATAAGACGCTGGGTGGCTTCACGTAATAGGTCATCTGCCCCCATTTGCTCGTAGTCGAGTATACCCCCGAAAAACTCTTCTACTGCCTCAGGTGTGCTGGTTCGATCTGGTGTATCCATAGGAAGCGAGGACTTTACCAGTTATTGGCAGTGGAGTGAAGAGATAACATGATTTTTTGTTAATAGCCCTATGCTTCCAGCTCTTTATCAAGAGCGAGAATAATGCTAATAACTTGTTCAATGCCAAGTAAATACGTGTCCTTCTCCATGTGCTCTTCAAGCGAATGTGTTGCAAAACCATTGCTGGCACCCAAAGTAACTGTAGGAATACCAAGTGAGAGTGGAACATCACCATCTGTATTTCCAATCTTGAAATACGGCTTAATATCGAGTGCTTTCTGAGTCTGTTGAGTGATGGTAAAGATGGGGTGATCTTTTGGGAGAGAAGCTGCTTTTGTCGTAGCTAAAATTTCCATATTGCTTTCTATACCACCCTGACAATACTTCTGATTGATCTCTTTCAATTGCTCCATAAACAAGTCGATGTGCTCCTGGTTTTCTGATCGGAACTCAAACAGACATTCTGCTTCATTAGGGATTGCATTGATACTTTTACCACCTTTTATAGCTGTAAAATTGTATGTTGAATTTTCAGGAACACTAACTTCTGAAAAATCACTAATAATCTGTGCTAGCAACACTACTGCATTTGGCTCTCCAAAATTGCGCCAACTGTGAGCTCCTTCCTGCTTCGTACTAATTGTAATTTTTCCTCTTACTTGACCAACACAGGCTGTAGTCACTCTGCCAATGTCATGACTTTCAACATTAATCACATATTGAATATACTGAGAATGCTCCGTCATTAAGCCTTTCATGCCACGTTTGGCACCAAGCCCCTCCTCTCCTACTGTGAAGCCGATAATATAGTTCTTTTTGAGTTGTATATTAGCTTGCTTTATAAAATCCAAGAAAGACAAGACAGCTGTTACACCAGCAGTATTATCGCAAATACCGTGGCTAAAAAAATGACCAGATTTCTCTTTAACTTGAATAGGCAGCGGTGCTTCACAGGCAGTATCGCCATGGGCTGAAATTAATGTGAAGTCTTCGTTAGATGGGTTCATGATTAATTTCCCAACTGCGTTACCTGTATTGTCTATTTCAACGTCTGTCAGCCCTAGTGCTTTAAGTTTATCTGCAAGGTATAGCATTTTTCTTTCTTCGTGAAATGTAGGTGCGGGAATTTCACAAATCTCTTTCAGTAACTCAAAAATTGTTGTCTCTTGCTCTTTTAAAAAAGTATGGATTGATGAATCTGTGCTCATTGCCTAAAGTATAGCATAATTATTGTCTGTCATGACTTATTTGAGAGCGAGTGCATGGCGTTCTATGCCAACATAGAACGGAAAAAATGGCTTATTTAAGCTAAAATATCCACCATTAATGAATAAGGTATTTAGGATGAATTGCCATATACCTGATAGTACATTAAAGTTTCATTTTCCTAGGCTTCTCCACATAATAATATGCTTCCTTCCTACGTCAAATCACCAACAAAAAGCATCCGATCACTTATGCTGGATCACAGCAGTCCGGTTGAAGTGATGGGATGTCACAGTCCACTTTCAGCTCGCTTAGCAGAGGCAGCTGGCTTTCCGGCGCTGTGGCTGAGCAGTCTTGAGTTGTCATCCGTCAATGCTCTTCCAGATGCTAATTTCCTTAGCATGGCTGAGAATTTGGAAATGATACACAAGGTTTGTCAGGCAGTCAGTACGCCAGTAGTTGTGGACTGCGATAGTGGATATGGCAATGAAGTTAATGTGTATCGCATGACACAGTTGTACGAAAAGGCAGGCGTGTCGGCTATCTCTATCGAAGATAATGTTTTTCCCAAGAAGTGCGCATTCTATGAAGCTGGTGCTGAGGAGCTTGTTTCTGCAGAAGAGCATGCACGAAAAATTAAGGCTGCATGCATGGCACGACAAGGTAAAGATTTTTTCATTATTGCCAGAACAGAGGCATTCATACGCAATCTTGGCCTAGAAGAGGCACTAAATCGAGCACATGCATATGCTGATGCCGGAGCAGATGCTATTTTTGTACATTCAAAAAAGGATACTGATGAAGAAATTGCAGCCTTCTCAAAAGAATGGAATCGAGATATTCCCCTTGTTTGCAGTCCGACCACCTATTATCAGTACACCTCACAGGAGTTGTTGGATCGCGGTTACAAGATGATGATATATGCTAACCAAGGATTGCGAGCAAGCGCAAAAGCAATGCTGGAGGTATTTTCAACTATAAAAGAACATGGCTGCACGAAAGAAGTAGAACAATCGATTGCTCCACTGAAACAAGTATTCCAATGGACTGGTGTTATGGAGATGAAAAATCTTACCTCCTCCCTTAACCAGCAAGATGACATATGATGAGTGTCGAGCAAAGGGATACGATTTTATCGTGGGAGTACCATGTTCTTGCTTTAAGCAATTCATTGTAGATCTACAGAGTGACACCGCAATGTCATACATTGCTGCAAACCGAGAGGATACCGCTGTCGCAGTGGCTGTTGGAGCGTATTTTAGTGGCAAGAAACCGCTAGTGTTCTTGCAAAACAGTGGATTGGGTCACGTTGTCAATATAGTCTCATCCCTTTTAATTCCGTATAACATCCCTATAGATTTCCTAATCAGTGTACGCAAAGAACCTTTTGAACATACGCATATGTATAAAATTACAAAGGACATAGTCTCGCTTCTGGAGATTGATTCCCAAGTATATCTAATTGATTCTTCCTCCCACTCATAAATGACTAGGCTTGAAGCAGTGCAGGCTGTACTAGATTCCTTAACGAACGAACTGCTTGTTGTGACCACTGGTTATCTTTCACGAGATGTTTTCAAAATCAAGGATAGAAAAGAAAACTTTTACATGTGTGGATCCATGGGCAATGCCTATCCCATAGGCATTGGTCTAGCTGTGAACAATCCAGACAAGCGTATTGTGGTGCTATCCGGCGACGGTGCAGCGCTAATGAGTTTAGGGAGCCTAGCACTTGGTAACAGTCTAAAGCTTCCAAGTCTACAACATTTTATTGTCGATAATGGTAAATATGCATCTACAGGTGGTCAGCCAACCTGTGCAGATGGAATAGATTTCTCGCAATTCCACAATACAACAGTGTACTCCGTTAGCGAGGATGAACCAGCGTCACCGAGAATTACTCTAGGACCAATAGAGATGGCTGAACGTTTCCGCTCCTGTTTCGTATGACCACTTCAAGTCTTAGCAAAGGCACTGGAGGCACTCTGACAATCAAAAATCCGTACACTAATGAAGATGTTGATAACGTGCCGCTTCTCTCTCAGAAAGAGCTTCGTGATATAGTCGAATCTTCCGCTGTATTTTCTTCTTCTCTTACACCCTTTGAACGGTACAGCATACTACAACGTGCATCGGAGTTAGTAATGAGAGACAAAGAGGAAATTTCTACCTTGATCTCAAAAGAATCTGGGCTTTCTCTTAAAGACACGACTCATGAAGTAGAGCGCACACGCAACGTTTTACTTTTAAGCGCAGAAGCTGCAAAAGCTCAGGAAGGGAAAGTATATCAGTCGGATGTGGTGCCCCAATCAACATCGCGTATGGCATTCACCATACGGGAGCCAGTGGGCTTGGTTCTGGCAATTACCCCTTTTAACCATCCACTTAATCAGGTAGTTCACAAAGTTGGTCCTGCTATTGCTATGAACAATACTGTGCTATTGAAGCCATCCATGAAAACTCCATTATCGGCAATACGCTTTAAAAAACTAATGTTGGAAGCAGGATTACCTGCAGAGATGCTGACTATACTCACTTGCGATATTCAAACCGATGGCCGCTTTCTTCTATCGGATCCTTCAATCGATATGGTTACGTTTACAGGAAGCACTCAAACAGGTGAAAGTATTGCAAAAGAGATTGGTGTAAAAAAATCACTAATGGAACTTGGTGGTAATGATGTCTGTGTTCTCTGTGAAGATGCCGATGTTGACGCCCTGCTAGAAATTATAGTTAAGGGTGGTTTTGGGAACTCTGGACAACGGTGTACCTCTATTAAAAGATTGTTATGTCACGAATCAATAGCGGATTACACAGTAAACCTGCTAAAAGAAAGAATTTCTTCCATTGTAATTGGCAATCCGCTTGATGCTGGTACACAAATGGGGACAGTCATTGATGAAACTGCTGCAAAAATAATTGAAGAAAGGATCAACACTGCCTGTAGTCAGGGTGCTGTATTAGTAACTGGAGGCAATCGGAAGGGGGCTCTTCTGGAGCCTACACTGCTTGATTACATCAAGCCTGAAATGGAAATTGTAGACAAGGAAACATTTGGACCTGTATTACCGATTATTCGTTTCAGTAGTGACGAGGAGGCAATCGATATCGCTAACGATACAGAGTATGGATTACAAGCCGGAGTATGCACGCAAAATATAAAACGTTCTATGTACTATGCTCGCAAATTGCAAACTGGTGCTGTGCACATTAACCAAGCCTCTGGATATAGAGTTGAGTCCTGGCCATTCGGGGGCATCAAAAAGAGTGGTATTGGTAAAGAAGGAGTCGAACGTGCCTGCTTAGAAATGACCAATGAAAAGCTAATCTCATTTGATTTTCCTTCTATCTAATATGAATGCTCAAGAAGTAGTTATGACTGGGGAAAAACTGGAACAACAACTTGGGTGCAGGCTGTTTCCTAATGTTGCAATTGAGTCTTTAAGAGAAGTATCCATTGAAAAGCTTCAACTATGTTTTCGCCGTGAATTGGAGACGATCATGTTTGTAGAACAATTAGTGGAGAATGGTATTGAATTAGAGGATATACGTTCATTTTTAGATGTGCACGAGCTACACAGCAAAGACCGTGCTGGATTCCATAAAGAGATACTCGGCTTTCCTTTGAAGGCTATTGGCTCAAATATTCGAAGACAGGATGTTGATTGGAATAAATTTCAAGTTGAAGAAACTGGTATTGGCTATGAGGGGGATATAGTCATTGCACAGGCGCTAACAAGTACTGGTTCTACCAATCACATTGAGAATTGCTATGGACGAGATGTGCGCCTTTTTAAAGGGGATTACTTTATGACAGTACTTGGCAATCGCCACTCAGGCACCTCTGAATACGGTGAAATGCCACCGAATGGACAACTGGAAATCTCTCCTCAGACTCAAGTGGATTTACTTTGTCACGGTGGAATTTTGGGACATGGAATTTGTATTCCAAGCAGTAAATCTTGCAAGACGTTCTTTTCAGCTCGAATTGCTGGTATTCTGCAGGATGGTGATAAAAATCTTAATCTCCTTGATCTCTATCCAGATTTAGAGGCAGAGATGATTACATCTGCGCCTATAATTTTTAATTGTGGAACGTCTGCCGAAATTGGGAAAACAACTGCTTCTTCCTCTGTGATTCGAGCCTTGAAGCGCCGAGGTATGAGAGTTGGTGCAACGAAAGTAGCTGGAACTGGAAGGTTTCGGGACTTACTTGCCCTGCGTGATGCAGGTGCTGACGTGTACTATGATTTTCCAGACGTAGGCCTAGCATCAACATATACTGATACACGCTGTTCGTACCAAGCTGCTGTGACCCTTTTTAACAAAATTAACCGCGAACATGTGGATGTCATTGTTGCAGAGATGGGGGGCGACATTATCGAAGCAAATATTCCTTCTATTCTTACGTCCCAAGATATCATGCAATACGCAAGAGGTATTATTCATTCTTCAGCAGACATATTAGGAATCCTTGGTTCACTTCAACAATATAAGGAATTCGGTGTTGAAGCTTCAATACAGCTCACTCTTCCCAAAGATCGCAACAATGCTGGAACACTGGATCGCTTAAAGCAGCAAAAACTTACAGCATTCAATACTCTCATTGAAACAGAGTGTGATCAAATCATCGAAAAATTCTTCCCAGAGAAGAGCTGAATGTGTATAATTCTTCTCTTTTTCCATAATTTTTATGAATTTCAAAGGTGCTAGCATCCTCTCGGTTGATCAATTCGAACGTGCAGATCTGCAACAAATCTTTGACGTTGCAACTGAGATGGAAGTGTATGCCAATCACCAAAAGTTAACGAGAGTGCTTGAAGGAGCTGTTTTGGGAAACCTATTTTTTGAGCCAAGCACCCGTTCTCGTGTGAGTTTTGGAGCAGCATTTAATAGATTAGGAGGTGAAGTACGTGATACCACTGGCTTTACCTTTTCCTCAATGGCTAAAGGAGAATCTATTCATGACACAAGTCGCGTAATCAGTGGTTATGTTGATTGTCTTGTTGTACGTCATCCGGAAGAAGGTGCGGTTCAGCAATTTGCAGATGCAACCAATATTCCTGTTATTAATGGAGGCGATGGTCCAGGTGAACACCCTACTCAGGCACTTCTGGATTTGTACACAGTTGCCAAAGAGCATGGCAAAAATTTGGATGAGATTGATGGACTCTCAATCGCGATGATTGGCGATTTAAAGCACGGCCGTACAGTGCACTCACTTACAAAGTTATTAGCTCTATTTGATAATATTTCTTTTACATTTGTCGCACCCGATGAATTGCGTATGCCAGATGGCATTCTTGAACGAGCAAGAAGTCGTGATCATAACATAACAGAAACAGAAGACATGATTGAAGGAATAAAAGATGTGGATGTTATTTATATGACACGTATTCAAGAGGAACGCTTTTCTGCTCCTGAGGAGTTTGCAAAGTACCGTGGTAAATATTCGCTTAATAGAGCAACGTATGAACAACATTGTCGTGAAAATACAGCTATCATGCATCCTCTGCCTCGCGATAGTCGCCCAGGAGCCAATGAATTGGATAACGATCTGAATGGTCATCCGAAACTGGCTATCTTCCGACAGACCGATAACGGTATTCCAATTAGAATGGCACTTTTTGCTATGGTTATGGATGTAGCAGACAAGGTGCATGATACAGCTAGAGATGCTATTTGGTATCGACCAGAGTCTATTGATACGAATTAGAATTCTATTTCTCACTATCTTATGAAGATTGATATACCGGGTAACGGCCCTTTAACGATTGAGACAGTTATTCTCGACCTGAATGGCACGTTATGTGTTGGAGGGGAATTAGTCCCAGGGGTAGTTGATCGTATTCGGCAGTTGAGGCAAAAGTGTGAGATAGTGCTTTTTTCAGGTGATTCACGTGGTGATGCATCTAGAATTGCAAATGAATTGGGTATTAGTTTTACTAAAACTGTAACAGGTCATGATAAAGCCAATGAAGCCGATAAACTTAAGGCGGAAACATGCGCAGCTATTGCCAATGGATTAATTGATTTACAGCTTATTCAGCGAGTTAAACTTGGTATTGTGGTATTACAGGGTGAGGGCGTACATGCAAAAACATTTCTGGCTGCAGACATTATCATGCCAAATGTAAATGATGCACTGGACTTGTTTATAGACGAAAAGAGGCTTATTGCGACCTTGCGTGAATAAGATTGCTTATAACATTTTCAGCTTAGAAAAATCTTCACCATCGCCAATGTATCCAGCTTGCAATATTTTCGTAGGTGATCACAGGTTTCCGCTCCTTGTTTTTCACATCGTCCATCAGTCAGCATCCAAAACCACGTCAGTGACGCCGTACCGCCCTCCTGAATCACCAAGTCCTTGTACGAAAGTTCGGGAACAGCTCCTAGAAAAATCGACATCTTGGCTCTGTAGAACCACCACGGTCGAGTGCTCGTACTGGTAAACCTTATAGGAAATAGTTACATCATAGTTTCCCGAAGCATGAGCTTTAACGCTCTCTTCCCTACAGTTGTCTTGAGGTACTTTTCTCGTCGTAATGCATCGTTCTGATTGATATATATTTCGGCAAAAATTATCTTCCATGGCCTCCGCGACTTTGTCGAAGTCACGCTTCCTTTGTTATGTGTTGCAAGTCGTTGCTTGAGATTAGTAGTGTAACCAACATAGAGTTGTTGATCTTTTTGGCTTTGAAGCACGTAGATATAGAACATAGTGGAGTAGAATGCCCCAGTAGTAGTTGCTTCGCACACTACAGGGCACTCAGCAGAGTATATGATGCCTCGATCATATTGACTGGCCTGCCATGAAGCGTGTTTGCGAAGCAAACTCTGCTTCGTGGTAGCCCGTAGGGGAATCGAACCCCTATTGCCAGGATGAGAACCTGGTATCCTAACCATTAGATGAACGGGCCAATGTGCGAATTTTACGGAGAATTGATATTTGTGCAATCAAAAAGCAGTCCGAAGAAGTGGATAACGGATAGAGGATAGATATTTGGGCTTTATCCACTATCCACTATCCACTATCCTCTTCTCATATGCGAATCCTTGCTCTCGAGACCGATGCAGAGAAGATTAAGCAGCAATGCCTTTCTGAGGGGGAGGAGATTGTACTCATGACGTATTATCATGCTCTAAGCTTTCTTTTCGCATCACTACGAGAGATTTTGGTTACCATTGCTTTCTTTAGCCTTGGTATTGGTCTTTCCTATTATGGCGTACCAATATTCTGGGTTATTGGTGTCTTATTTGTTTCGTGGTTTTTCTTTGTTTTTTTTAACTTGATGAAGGCGTGGATCGATTGGAGATATGATTTTATTTTAGTGACGACTGATAAGCTCGTTTTAGTAGATCAAACTTCTTTTATTCGTCAAAAAATTAATCCAATACATTTAGAAAATATTGGGAGTATTTCTTCTGAAACACAGTATTGGAATATGTTTGGTTTCGGGAAGATTGTCGTCAATCTTAAAGAGGGAGAAGGCGGCCAGGCAATTGTTCTTACTTTTGTTCCAAACGCTTCTCAAGTTGCTGCAAAGATTTCTAAGACTGTAACCTATTATCAACGATATGTAGATGGTAGTGCTATTGCAGGGACTCCCGCAGGGCCGCCAACTGAGCCTCTGATACCACCACCAACAAATCAGAATCTGTAGCGGATTGTATTGCATCTACTGAGCCAAATTTCTGCAACAGTTCTTTTTTTGTTTTTTCTCCGATGCCCGGTACGTCATCAAGAGCAGAACCTATCATCACTTTTGCGATACGTTTTTCTCTGTGAGCGTTAGCAAATCGGTGGGCTTCGTTGCGCAGTCTCTGCAACAAGAAACTTGCCTGAGAATCTTTGGGTAAATCAACGGGGAATGATTCACCCGGCAGAAAGACTTCTTCTTCGCGTTTCGCAAGACCTATAACAGGGATCTCAAGCTTCAGATCTTTGAGTACTTCTACAACAGTGCTGAGTTGCCCTTTTCCACCGTCGATAACGAGGAGGTCTGGAATGGACTTGAGAGAAAAATCTTCTATCGTTGCCCTCCTGTGGAGTACTGCTTCTTTGCCTGGTGTAAATGCATCAGGAATTGGTTTTACTGAAGGTGTTAGCCCATGAATAGAAGCAAGATCTTCAGAAACGTTGCACTGCACATACCATTCAAGTTTTCCGGCTTTATCTTCTAACATGTCGAGAGCTGAATGTTGCAGATCGCGATCTGATGCATGAAGAGTCAGCGTTCCGTAGATCGTTTTTCCTTTTGTAGATTTTCTCGCGTCGAGCGTGAGGAGGTCCGCTTCTCCTTTAGAGATAATGATCACTTCTTCTTTCCAATCTTTTGGAACTTCGAGACGATCTTTTTGCGTCTTTGCCCAGATATCTCGCTCTTTCTTTTTTAGTCTAGATATACTGATAGATTCATCATGTTTTTCTAGATACTTCAGTCTTCTACCGAGTACTTCTTTCAGTGCTTTGTAGTCGTCGACTTCTCCTTCTTTTACGGTGCGAATCGTAAACGATCGATACTCTTTATTGGCTGGCTTTCCGTTCTTTATTACGACCATAGACCCTACGGTTTCTGTTCCGCCGAGGTGTGAGATGTCGTACCCCTCGATGCGTTTAAACGTATTTTCAGATCCCAGTATATTTTGAAGTTCTTTGAGGGCAGTGTTTATGTTTTGGGCTTGTGCCTCCCACTTTGCAAATTGCTGCGATACTTTTTGATTAGCATTAGAGATCGCAAGCGCCAGGAGTTTTGATTTCTTCCCGCGTTCTGGAGAACGAATTTCTACCTGCTTTTCTCGGATTTGTATGAGCCATGCTTCGAGGATTGAGAGGTCTTCGATTTCCTCTTGAATCAGGATCAAATCGGGAATATCTGTTTCGACACTGTAGTACTGAGGAAGGAATTCAGAAAGAACAGCATTGATGTTATCTGCTTCTCCAGCCAACGCGATTGCACGTTCTTCTACAAGGCGCCCATTGCGTTCACGTAGTACGACGACTTGTGCTTTACCATGTTGCAGAGCGATACCTATGGCATCGGTATTTTCTCGTGATGTATCGGACACGACCTGTGGAATATTAAGTGATTCTATATAGATCAACGTATCTCTTAGCTTTGCAGCTTTTTCAAACTTGTTATTTTGCGCTGCGTTTTCCATCATGTCTTTTAGGGCGATAACTGCATCGGTATGATCCCCTTTAAGAAATCGCATCACTGCTTCGATAGATTCGATGTATTGCTTTTGAGAGACGTCTCCAACACACAGTCCGTTGCATTGTCCGATTTGGTATTGGAGGCATGCGGGAAGGGATGCCTGCGCTCCCTGTTGTTTATTATAGTGATCAACGGATTTTTTACATGCTCTAAAATGAAAAACCTCATGGAGTGTATCCAAAGTTCTTTTGATGTTGTACGCACTGAGATATGGACCAAAATAGCGGGCATTATCATCATCCATTTGTCGTACTACTTCGAGTAGTGGATATTGCTCTTTGGTAATACGAATATACACATAGTTCTTATCATCTTTCATGAGTACATTATATTTTGGCTTCACTTCTTTGATCATATTTGTCTCGAGGATCAATGCCTCTAATTCGTTTTGTGTAATAGTGACATCAAAATCGGTGATGTGCGAAATCAGCGAAAGTTTCCACGGCCCCAGCGCTTTGTCCGGTTCTTTTTGCACATAGCTCTTTAGACGATTTTGTAAATTCTTTGCCTTACCGATATAGAGCACCTCACCCTTTGCATTTATCCAACGATAGACACCAGGGGAAGATGGTGCTTGGGTTACGCGTTTACGAAGTGTGGTGAGGTTATCCGACATAACGAGTGGATAGTGGATCAGCCGTCGCCTCTTGGCTATGGCCGACAAGTAGTGGATAATGAAATCATATCATGCATCCACTTGTTTCCGTTCTAATTCTCAATTATCGCAACCCCACAGCTGCGGTTGCCTGTGTACAGAAATTCCTCGATCAGACGATTGTCGATCAAATAGAGATCTTGGTTATTGATAATCACTCAGATGATGAGTCTGTTGGGGTTTTGCGTAATAGAGTGGGGGATCACCCTCAGGTTCGTATTATAGAAACTTCAGGCAACCTGGGTTTTGGCTTTGGGTATAACTCTGGAGCTAAATATGCCGAAGGTGAATATCTCTTAATCAATAATCCCGATAAATTCATGCCTCCAGACGGTGTAGAGCGATTGGTAGCCAGTATACAATCAGACTCTTCTATCGGCGTTGTAGCGCCTAGATTAACGCATCCTGATGGTTCGTCTCGGCTCTCTATTCGGCGATTTCCTCGTATTCTGGATATCCTATCTCGGAGAAGCTTTTTAGGAAAAATCTGTCCAAATGCTCTGAAGCATTATCTGATGATGGATAGCAATATGGATGAACGGCAGGAGGTGGATTGGGTGGTTGGAGGATCTTTTTTGATTCAGAGGGCGCTATTTACAGAATTACATGGCTTTGATGAACGATTCTTCCTCTTTTTTGAAGATACAGACCTCTGTAAGCGCGTAGGTCTTGCCGGCAAGAAAGTGCTCTACGAGCCCTCTATTGTCGTAGGAGACAAAAAACGTCGTCTTTCTGGGCAGAGTTTTTGGGATCTGTTTTGGAAAAAAACAGGCAGAACCCATATTTCGAGTGCCCTAAAGTACTTCTGGAAATGGAGGGCTAGTGCTTGACCTCTATTGCGCCATACCGTAGCCTTCTCCAGCAAATATCATGAAAATCATTTCTCTTCAAACAGAGGCAATTAAAGAAGCTACGGCAAAGAACGTTCGTGCTGCTGGAAAGGTGCCATGTGTTGTCTATGGTAACGATGTAGATCACACGCAGTTTGCCTGTGATTACAGTGAGCTCTACCGAACGTACGCAAAGGCTGGAGAGAGTAACCTTGTTGAACTCGATATTGCTGGTAAGAAAGTCCCTGTACTTTTTTACGAGCTTCAGTTTGAGCCTGTAAGCGATGCAATTATTCACGTAGATTTCTTTGCGGTAGATATGAAGAAAGAGATCGAAGCGCGTGTACCGGTGCACTTTTCTGGTGAATCTAATGCAGTGAAGGATCTTGGTGGTGTACTGGTAACAGTAATGGATCATGTATCAGTTAAGTGTCTACCAACTGCACTTCCTTCTTACCTTGAGGTAAATATCGCAAAGCTTGAATCATTCACTGATGCAGTAATAGTTGCTGATATCGTTCTTCCTGCTGGCGTTACCATTAGTGACGATGCAGACTCTATGCTTGCTACAGTACAAGAGCCACGCCGTGAAGCAGTAGTTGAGGATGTTGTCGAAGCAGCAGTAAAAGAAGTTGATGGTGGAAAGAACAATAAAGCTGCTGATGACGAGAAGAAAGAATAATCTCTAATTTTATGCTATCGAAAACACTTTCCGGGCTTATTCTCGTACTTACACTTCTTAGTGGAATAGTAATCTTTTCATCGGTTCAGCAGTTTAGTGATGAAGCTCCTCGTACACCGAGCCAAGCCTCATTTCCATCTGGTATTCTTTCTCGTTTTAGTTTATTCCCTACTTCACGCAATAAGCCTATTCCTATTGCTGTGATGATTGAGAATCACGAGTTCGCTCGCCCTTTTCACACTGGTCTTTCGGAGGCACTTATGATCCAGGAATTTTTAGTAGAAGGATTTATTTCTCGCTTTGTTGCGATAATTGATGCTCGTAATTTACCAAAAGAAATTGGTCCTGTTCGAAGCTTGCGACCGTATTTCCTTGATGCGATAAAGCCATGGACACGTACGGTTTTTCACGCAGGAGGAAGCCCAGAAGCGCTAGAGCGTGTACAAGAAGGCTCTGAATTCTATGCACTAAATTTACTCTACTTTGACGATAAAAACGGTGAGTACGGATCATTTCGCAAAGACGGCCCGCCAGCACCACATGATTTCTTTCTCCAAAAGAACGTACTGAAGCGTTTTCTCAAAGATGTTCCAGAAAAATTACTCCAGCCAGTTTCATGGCCACTGTTTACCGTTGGAATTTCAGAAGGTGGTGCGTTTGCAGACACTATTCGTGTTAACTTTTTTAATACTCAACACAATGTGGTATTTGAGTATTTGCCGCTTGCACAAAAGTATCAACGTACTAATGGGGTAGAGGTAAGTCCTGCAAGGCCATCCACTATTGCAATACTCGAAGTTCCTATTGATTATATTGGAGAATATGGACGACTGTTTATGAACCTTGAAGGTTCTGGAAATGCACA
This sequence comes from bacterium, assembly GCA_027592135.1. GTDB lineage: Bacteria > Patescibacteriota > Gracilibacteria > Peribacterales > Peribacteraceae > UBA2170. The sequence goes on from JAQCIJ010000014.1 coordinate 23,552, forward strand.
AATATTCCACTCTGGCAAAGTATGGGAAGGGCGTTGGAACAAAGGATCCGATGTGCAAAAGTTTAGTTTTATAGATAGCACCGGAAAAGAAATTCCTTTTAAAGGAGGGCAGGTGTGGATGATGGTGTTGCCTACACTCGAACGCGTACGTTACGAGTAGTTATTTTCGTAAGAAGTTTGGCAATATTAGTGGAGCTTTAAGATCAGGGAGTTTTTCTATTATTTCTAGGTCTTCGATTGCAATTTTTCCAATATACAGTCTTTTGAGGTCGTTCCCATCTTCGATAAATTTTTGAATTGCCAGCAGACCTCGAAGATACACAATACTCTTTGTAAAACCTCCTACATCGGATGTATCGCTCAGCCCTCTCTTCATGGTAATAGCTTGTTGCAGGGCTTTCTTTGGTGTGCAGCCAAGCTCTGTTTCTAGGAATGCTCGTGTTTGCGCTAATGAATGCTGCAAACTAAATTCCAGTGCAAGAATATTTTTATATGGACTATATCTTCTTTCGGAGTACGGACTAGAGACACTTATTTCATTGAAGATCGCTAGACCTTCTTGTGTATCAAGGTAGTTTGCTACACCTCGTCTAAAAATTTCATAGGTTTGGTGACTACCATTCTCTGATGTTATTACATGCGTTTCTATTTCATGTGCAATGAGAGATGCGATTGTTCCTTCTGTAAACGTAGCATTTTCTCGGATATAAATTTTACTGCCGCCTACGGTTACTCTTGCTACAAGATTTGGACTAATGCCTACATGCCAGTCATGAAGCCCGTATGCCTTCAATATACTTTCAAATCGCTTTTGTGCGTCTGATGATGTGAGCATTTTTTTCCCATGTCGTTCTAAATCACATGCTATTCTGTTCTTCAATTCCCTTTTTGCAATAGCAATAAGTGACGATTGAGGTTTACCAAACAGTGCTATAGATGCAGTACTAAATTCTGTATTATGTCCTCGAAACTTTAGAAGTTCTATTCGCTTGAGTAGCTCTATCCTTTTCTTTTCTAAGAGAATTCCGAGAGGTGATTCATCAATGATGTTTTCCTGTAGTCGCTCTTTTGCATCACGAAGATCAGAGTCAATTTCTGAGTAGGTAAATGTAGGATTATAGAGTTGGTCTGCTTGTAATCTTTTTACCTCTTCCTCGAGGTTTAGAGGTTTTATATACTTGAGTAGCAGCAAGTCTTTATCCATTTTACACAGTAGCCTGTCTAATGCACGAAGATCGGTTTTCTTAATAATGTTTTTCTTCGGTTGAATTTTTGCTTTTTTGGTTGGGTCTATCAAGAATCCACTTAAATCTCGAGAGCCAATAATTACTTGTTGGGTACCTGCATCTCCAGATCGAACAAGAGTTTGGATTTTTTTACCGCCAAGTGAAAATTTTACTCGATACAATCCTTCCAATGCATCTGCCTCTGCTCCACCTTTTTCTCGTAGTTCACTAATGAGTTTCTCACTAAAAATTGTTCGCTCATTACCACTATTGATTGTAGCCATGAGCTCAAACGAAGACCCTTCTTCAAGATTAATTTGAATAGATTCTTCGAGTCCTAGTGTTGGTTTTTCGCTACTTGAAGGAGAAAACTTCTTCTTTGTCTTGCTGCCAAAGAGGTCTTGTCCAATACGCACTCCTTTTTCTGGGGAATCGACAGTAATACCTTGTACGCGATCGAGTCGTGCACGAAGTGGTGCAAGGTTTGCGATCTGCACTTGTAGTCCCGCACGTGCATTTACTTCAAGTAGAGCTGGCCCCATTTGCTCATCGATTGCAATATCTACTGCGAGGTATCCAATGTTGGTTATGTGTTGTATACGAGAGCAAATTAGGAGTATCTCATCCCAATAGGGGATACGGTGCCCTAATACTAATCCTCCATTTGGAAGATGTTCAATGACATTACGGTATTGCACACCATACGTTGTTTCCCCTTTGGCAATATCGATTCCTATACCTATACCTCCTAAGTGAATATTTGCTTTTCCATCGCTATCTGCAGTGGGAATACGCAGCATAGCCATCACGGGTACGAGGTTGAATACAATGACGCGAATATCAGGAAGTCCCACAGGTCGAAATGGTGCAAAGCAACTATGGGGTTTAAGAATTTGCTCGAAGAATGCTGTATCGAATCTTCCTTGAAGAGAAAACTTTCCATCCAAAATATCTTCGATATGTTCGCGAAGCTCTTGGTCGGTTATTGGTATTTTTCCATTACGGAGGAATCTTCCTTTCTTATCACGTCCACGAAGGACAATGATTCCCTCTCCTCCAAATCCGTGATTGGGCTTTAGAACACATTCATTTGGCAGCTGAGAAAAATCAAACTCCCAAACTTGGTCACGGTTTTCTATACGTCCGTAGAGTTTTGCAACAGGAATGCCACGGGCAGCAAGATAGGCTTTTGTCTTGAGTTTACTATCGGCAAGGGCAGTAGCTTTTTTGGGATTAAACGGTTTGATATACAGCAAGGTTCTCGCATTTAATCCGAGTACGCCGTGATTGGAAGGAAAGGGAAACATGAGCACCTATTCTTCTTGCAGATGTTTAAAGACTTCTTGGAATCTAAAATATTCAACTAATCGCAATCCGGTCCATTTTCCAAGGAAAATATTGATGACAATAGTGATTAATATCAGTTCTGGATATGCAAGTATCAGTGATTGTAAGTATGATATTTGCACGATAAATACGCAGAATAATGCAGCCATAATTGTTTCTCCAACTCCAAAGATGGCTGCTTTCCACCCTTCTTCAGCCTTAATATTCAAGAAGCTCTCTGCTAGTGTGGACATAATAAGGAGAACAAAGATCGTATCACCAGAGAGGGTAATATCTTGATACGCACCAATACCAAGAAGCACAAGCAGTGTTAAGCTTACCATTGTAAGAATAATTGCCACTTTTGGAATATAGAGAAGTCGCCACCTCTTCATCATTTTTCTTGTTGCATATCCTGTTATCAGAATAAAGAGAAGGAACATCAACCCCAATTCCCAACCCAGAGCTAAAAAGCTTAGGGCAAGGATAGAGGGTGTATACAAGCCAAATGTTGTTATTCCGATTACCTGTTTGAAGAATGCGAGGATTGTTGCAATCAATGGAAGCATCAGAAGAAGTATTACTGTTTGGGATGACACTCCATGTGTCAGCATCGAGTTGACTAGTGAAGAAAGAACATTCCACGGACGAATGCCCGTTGTTGATTTATCGACAGTCAGGAAATCAATATCGCGTTGTGTAAGTTCTAGGACAAAACTCGGTATATCTTTTGCTGACATGAGAGGGTTGAGTGCCTCTTTTCGTGTTACGAGAATTTGATGTGGTTGAATAACGGTGAATGGCCCACCAGCAGTTCGCGCAAGTGTGCCAAGGCCTCGGTCTGTTATAAGGACAATAGTTTGATTATGAATCGCTTCATAGCGGTCGGGGTTTCCTTCTACACCACGCATCAGCGCTTGTAGTCCTTTGACACCTTCTGTCCATAGGACGATCGCTTCTGCACCATTAAGGGTTGCACTTTCTTCGCTAAGCATTGCAAAAATAGATTCTTCTATACCAAGAGGAATTGCAGCATCTTCTGGCTGCAAAAGGCGCAAATATACACCTGCTTCTGCAGCGGCTACCAAGTGCAGATTGAGTTTATCGGTAGGAATGGAACTGTCTGCTATCAGAACTATTTTTCGATCGTATACCGTAATCGATCTTGAGCTTTCTACTGTCTCTCGTTCTCCATTTATCATGGTAGAAATACTAAGGCGCATGGTGACTACTCCCGGTTGATCTGGTGTAAATACCGCTTCAACAGATCTGCTAATTGGCACTGTGCTTTCTCCGCGATACCACGTGTACTGTGTACTGTTTCCAAGCCCATGGCTTGCGGAAGCATCGAGGACAATGGTTCGACCAACAGGCACTTCATCTGGCCCAGTAATCACTGCTTCCAGAGGTTCTGTTGGCGGGGCTTCTTGAGAGAAGCTCGTGAAGGGAATTGCCAGGAGAAGAATAGAGAGAAGTAGGTGTTTCATTGCTATAACTTTAGAGGATATACGTGAAGAGTAATAAGTAATGAGTGAAGAGTGAAGAGAGAGTTATTTCTTCCGCTTTCGCAGTAATTGCATCATGCCTTTTGCTTGATGCAATTCCTTATATTTCTTTAGCTGACCTGTGAGTTTTTCGCAGCATCGATCGAGTCCTTCGATAGCGTCAGGCTTACGAGATTCCGCTCTCAGTACTTTTTTTGGTAGAGTTACGGTAACACTCACTTTCATGGAATCACGTTTTTTCTCTGTTTTTCGGTTTTCGGAGTCGATACGAATAACACTGGCATCGTCTTTAATTTTTTTGCAGTACGTAGCCAATTTTCCTATTTTTCGCGCTACGACTAGCAGCTCTTTATCATTGTAGTGGAACCCTTTCTCGAAATGTTGAATATTCATGACATTGGGGGGAAATGAAGCAAGATTTCCCCTATAGCATAGCATGTCTTTGGCTCGAGGTAATAGATTGGAAATCTTGGCTTAAATCTGCTATAATAGTAAGAATTTTACAAAAATACACTATGACCCCACTGGAAACACCAAAGCTATTGTCGGAGAGATTGCGTGAGGCAACGGATGCGGTAAAAAATGCGAAGGAATCTGTATCGCAAGGACCTATCGAGCAATTAAGCGCTCTTCTTACGGAGGTAAAAAATTCGGTACAAAGTAGCAGTGCAGAAGCACGTGAATCTTTGAGCACACAAATAAGTACTGCCTCTGCTGTATTAGAGAAGTTTGGAGAAAAGAATACATATGCGCAGGAAGCAAAAAGAGTTATTGCGGATATCGGAACCAATTTGCAGAGCTTGCGAGAGAGCATTGGTGCAACTGGTGAAAAAACGTGGATCGATTCTGCTGCAGACATGTTCGAAACAACCGAAGGGTATTTTGGTACTGCATGGGCGGCAACAGGAGGAGCATTGCTTGCAAAAATGGGTCTGGGTGCGCCTGCAACAGCGAAAAGTTCGGTGAATATTCCTGCCGCATACATGAAGCAGTTTGGTGTAAGTATGTTGGGGTTTGTTCCATTTGTTAGCTCCTTGCCATTTGTATCTGAGCTACAGGAATCGGTAAAAGAGACATTTGCTCATATTAAAGCGACGCGAGAAGTGGAACGTTTGGTGAAGGTGGTGAATGCAAAGCGAGAAAAGGAGAAGCAACCACTACTGTATACCGATCTTGGAAATATGGAGGCATTTGCAGTTCATATCCCCAAAGAGCGCCGTGGTAACATTACAGAAATTGCAAAAGCGATTATTGCAAAAGAAGAGACAGATACACTTACATGGGAGAATCTCGGTGAAAACATAAGTGTTATTCCTGCTCAACCTGACGCTCCAAAGCTGGGCGTTGAGAAGAAGGAGGGTTCGGAATCCGAAACCGCACTTCCCAGTACGCCACTCGCAATTGCAGATCTGGAAGCGGGAGTTGAATTTGGGGAATTCGGAACAGTTCGTGTTGTCAAAAGCCCTGCTACCATCTCCTTAAATAAGAAAGTATGGCGTATGAAGGGGAAGGCATGGACGAAGGAATCTTTTGCAACATTCGAAATTAAAAAAGCCGATTGGAATGGCAGTGCCCTCACGGTGGATGTGGTAGGAAGTGTGCTCGGGTTCTCCGGTCAAGGACAGGGCAATGTGCCCTCCGGTGCGATTCGCAGTTTCTTGAGTCATCTCAAATACAATACCGATCCGTATCCACTCCTAAACAGCGACGGCAGGCCATCCAATGTGGAACTTATTCTTTCGTAAATACATATGAAAAATCTTGAGCACCATAATGCAGAACCGGTCGGCGTAGATGGCATTCAAAATGACACCAGAAAAGCCATTGGTAAAGTAAACGGTTTTTTCGATTTTGTTGACCCATTGGTACAAGGAACGTCAACAGCTATTGGTAGAGGCGCTCGTATGGTTGGCGGCGCGGTTCGACGTGTTCTGTTTCCGAAATAGTATTTCATGATGCATTTTCATCATAAACGGTGCAACAAATTCACTAATGGTGAGAAGCGTTTGCTGTGTAAGGCTACGAGTGTGGAGGTTTTGTCTGACCAAGTTGTTGATGTATTAAAAGGAGCACCGGAAGAGGCATCTGCAAAACTTCAGGCTTTGCTAAAGCAAGTGGAAGCGAAAGATCAGACAGCATTTTCTGTGGCGTTTAAAAATAAATTTGATGTCTTGGAAGAAAATGTTCGCAAGCAGATTTCTGAAAATCTAAAAAATTTGGATGTCACAGTTATGCAAAATGTCGTTGGTTCGCAGTTAGACTCATTAATGGAGGTAGTTGGTACGCCTGAAGCAACGGATTCTAAAGAAGATAAGAAGACTATGTATAAATCTGCAACGGAGAGTATGGGAAAAATGTGGGAAGAAAGCGGTGTAAACCCCAAAAACTGGTCTGAGGAGACGGCGCAGAATGTCACCGCAGGTGCGGGAACTGTTTTGGCTATTGTGAGCGCATACGGTTTATACCGATTTGGAAGATGGTTTATTGGTGGCACTAAAAAAGTAAAGAATGCAGTTGTGGATAAAACGATGAGTTTTGGAATGGGTGCACTTGCTCTTGGCGGCTTAGCTATTGCAGGTGTGGCTGGCTATATAGGATTTACGAATTTGCAAAAATTTATGCAAGACAGTGTTACTGCACTGGGATATAAGCTTGAAGAGGGAATAGCTGGTACAAAAAAATATGCAGCAGATATGGCCGAAGGAGTAAAAAACGAAGTCGGGCAAAGGGTAGATTCTGTGGCGGAAAATGCGACTAATGCAGCGAATAATGTTTTAAGGCAATCACAACAAGCAGGCGATGCGCTAAAAGACAGCCCAAATGGAGAAGCTGCTATAAATGGTGCTCCACTAAAATATACGCACCTATTGCTTTCACAGTATCTTGGAGATGACAAAGTGCGAGATGTCTTAGATGTGATGGAGAGGAAAAATTGGAAGTTAGGAGATGTGCTTTCTTTTTATGATGAAACTGCTAATACAGTTAATCGATCTGCACTGGAAGACAGGTCGAGTGAGCTTGTCCCTGCAAGTGCTGCAAATCCCGCTGAATTTATAGATGCTGCTGTAAAACTAATAGAATTTTGTGGTAAGCATGCAACGGTTATGCGGGAGCAATATGTATTGGATGAGGAGGACAAGGGTAAAAATTTCGAAGATCAAACGGTATTGGAATTTGTCGAAACAACTGGATCGTCATTATCTATTATTTTTAATATTACAAAGAATGCACACAGGCTTACAGATATAGATTTTAAAGGAACACTCCAAGAGGCAGCAGCGAGTGGAAAAACAGTTTTAT
>JAQCIJ010000046.1 GCA_027592135.1 bacterium
GCCTCTCTCCTCGTCATCGCATCTACAGGGAATGCAGTGCAGAGGAGGAGGAGAGAGAGGAGGAGGGAGGGGGTGTTTAAATTTATTAGGCCTAAAAAACAGAATAAAAGATTTTTGATATATCTAAAAGTAAGTCGTATTGAAAAGTAAAAAAGATCCCCTGAGAAATTCCAATCAAGATAATGAACCTGGCGTTCATTAACAATGATAGTTTTTTGACCATGATTAGTATCAGCAACATGACAAAGCTCATTAAAGCCAATGCAATTGGTCCAGATAATAATGAGGCATAGACTATTCCTAGAAGTATTTCTCCTTCAGGGGGGAATGTATATGCTAGTCGAAATGACAACCCTGCAAAAAGAGTAAGATGGTATATCAAAACATATAAACATAATATTAGTACGAATAGACATGTGTGCCGAAACCAACTTTGATCATGTGCTATTTTCATAAACCTATGGGTTAATTAGAATTAAATTCTATTTCATCATATGAACCAGAGCCAGGAGAAGTCCTTCCAGTGTTAGGAATTAGTATTTCCATATTAGCAGCAGCATTAGCAATTGCCTGAGCGGCACTATTGCTATTTGCTCCGAATATACCTGCAATCATGGAATAATCCTGATTTTCAATCATAGATAATGCCAGCAGCTCAACTTTTTTACTTACTGCAGGGATTAATTGCAATTGAACAGTATTATCAATATTGAATTTACCCATTAGGCTAACCCAAGCTGCTTTATCTGCTTCATAAGTACCATTGGAGAATTGATTTATAGTTTCATTATCAACTCTTCCAACATTGCCCTCATCGTTATTTCCAAATGAATATATAGTTGCAAGTGGGTCACCTCTATATCGAGCCCCTACAACAATAAAATTATGAGAATAGGCATCATTAATTTGCAAAGGTCTACTAACTAAGAACGAGAAAGTTAAATTTTCTGAGTCGATACCACTATCAGATTCTACTTTTTTTATAACCTCATCTGAAACGCCATTTGCAAATATGCTCTTAAAATAATTATTAAGCATTCCTTCTTGCTGCAACCGCAACAACCCTCGTGCATTCGCCCGCTCCTCAATACTCATCGAAGCCAATCGTTCAGTAAGCCTAGCTGCAACACGTTCAGCAATAGTTGATTGAATATATTCTTCAGCATATTGTACTTGATCACTTAATACAGAAGTCTTAGAAGGTATTTCGACAACTCCCTCCTCTCCACCGACAAGGAATTGGCTTCCACCATTGTTTGTATTGCCTCCACCATTTGCCAGAAATGCCTCTCTCTTATACATCCGCAACTCCTTCGCACCATTCTCTGCAAAACCATTTGCTTGCAACCCTGCGAGACGAACACCTTCTTTCTTAATTGCATCTGCAGAAGGCCAAACACCATGAAAGTCGATCATGAATTCGTGGAGATAGCGATTGTTGCTGGCGACTCCGTAGGCAGTATCAAACACTTCTGTTGCTGCAGACTGCGACTGGCCATTCCAAGCAGCAACGGCAATTTTCGCAGCTGCCTCTAGGGCAGATTTAATTGAATCTTCGTATCCACCCAGTGTTTGATGGAATATAGCGCTTGCATCGGGGTGTCCTTTGAGGGGTGAGTTATTGATGTAGGTTCCTGCATCATCAGCATCAATGACAAAATTCGATGCGTCATACAAGTGTGTAAGTTGAACATTACGGAGGCTTGCGATATGAATATCAATATTCTCTACACTCGATTGTACTGCGAGCTGCTGCCGCATTGCCTGTAGTACAAAAGCTGCTTCAGTATCTTGCGTTACAACAATAGTAGAGGTGGAATCAGAGCTGAGTTCTTTTGTTGCCGGGTCCCAGTGCACAGTCATCTCGGAAATTTGCGTGTTGTTTCTTCCTTCCATTACGCGAATACGGTAATTCCACTCGGGGTTATCCGCATTAAATGTTAGGCGAGCAGAAGCAAGCTCTGCACCTCCTTCGTGGGAAAGGTGCGCGGTATTAAACAATCCTCCTCCTTCCATGGTGATATACGTATCATCATGGGGAGTTTGCACAGAGACGATAATGTTTGGTCCAGAAAGTTGTGCAATCGCCATTTGAGGAGTGTAGGGATTCTCGACGATTCTTCCGGTCTCAAGATCTCCCCAATCTCCATTGGTCTCCCCATGAGTGGCATTTTTTTTAGAGCTGTAACTTCCGCTAAAGCTATCGAGCAGCTCCTCTTTGCTGTCGTCTGCATACATCTTTATTTCTACCGCTCCACCATGCGTATGATTATGCTGTAAAAGCTGATGCATATTAATTTCTACAAAGCCATCTGCTTGCCCACCTGCATGTTCAAAGGTTCTTTTGTAATCTCCTCCTCCTTGCATGATGAGTTCGATATACGTTTGTGGTTGATTACTTGCATACTGAATACGGAACGTTGGTTGATCTCCACTAAATCCTGGCTCCACATGCATACGAGAGTAGGGGATCTTTTGGCGTTCTAGAGCATTGATCCCATCCATTTGTGCATCGCGATCTTGCGTTAGCTGAGCTATCTCTGGAGTAATCATTTGCGTCATTGCTGTTGCATCAATTTTCATTTGATCAGCTTCTGCTTTTAGGGAATCGCTTACCTTTTCCTCTTCGGCCAGTTCTGGGATGAATGATATCTGTGGCAGTTGCTTCGTACTATTCATTGCCGATACACGATTTGTCCTTCCGTACACAACTTTTATATTTGTAAGCGTAGTCACTTTCTCTCCATCTTCATCAAGGAGATCGAGTGAGAACGCTACATTATGGTTTGTACGAGGAATCCCTCCTACTTTTAGTGTTCCACTGCCTTCGGGAATGGCAATAGTCTGATTATAAAATTTAACGGAGTGCCCTGCGGGCATATCTATGTAGTGAAGATCAAAATTTGGTTTAAATCGTACTACGTTGATTCTGATACTAGGAGTCACTCTTAGTAGTTCTCTATCTTCTTGCAGTGCAAATCTTTCCAAAATACTGTCTGCCTCTGCATCAAGCTGCTGTGCTTCTACAAGGAGAGCTTCCTGCCTCGCTAGCAGTGTCTCGATATCGGTCATCTCTAATATTTTTGCGTTTATCTGTTGTTGGATATCTGCTTTCCGCGCTTCGAATGCAAGCAGCCGACTTTCTGGTGTATCAGGAAATATTGCTGCATCTTCAGGTTCTGCTGCTACATCTTCCGCGATTGCAGTATTGGTAAGGAGTGCATCAAGAAATTCTGGGTCGGAGAACACGGATTGAATTACTTCCACTTCACTTTCAACGTTCAACTCTCCACTCTCCACTTCTTCTTTCCCTTTTGTTACCACAAACGACTGCAGTGTCGCAGAGACTTCATTGCTGTCCCATTTAATATTCGATGCGCCAAACAATGGAGAGCTATACGCATTCGGTGGTGTAAAACTCGTCTCCGCAATCTGTCTACCTTCGTACGTTAATACAACATCAACCTTCGATCCATCATACGTCACACCAACATCAACAGTTGCTCCTATAGGAAGCTCCTCATAGGTAAATGGGTTCTGTCTATTATCATCACTACCAAGAAATTGAATAATATTCCCATTTCCACTGCGATCTATCTGGACATAAATAGCATTCCTTAAACCATTACGGTGGTCTGTTACTGTATTCTCTGCAATGAGAATAGAAGGGTAGGAATACTGATGTTCAAATGTCGCTTGTGCACGTACATGTATTGGATCTTCCACGCTCACATCGGTGTGATCTGTAAAAAAGTGTGGTGTTTTTCTGGAAAGACCAATGGGATCTTCTAGGGCGAAGACCTCTATTGGCTGTTGCTCCGTAGCAGATGACTCACGTTGTTCAGTATCGAGTAATTCTATTGCTGCAGTTATTGTAGGACTTTCTCCACTCTCCACTTCTTCTTTGATGTTTTTTCCTTGCAGTACTTTTACCTCTGTAAATGTTGTCGTTGATCCACTCCAGTTTCCATCAGTAACTGCAGGTGCGATATGTGTAGGTCCATCGGGAGTGTCGAGAGTTTCTTCTGCAAAGACTTGTCCTTCATGGGAGAGCGTAAACGTTGCCCGTTCGCCATCATAGGTAAGCTCGATATCAATAACGGCATCATCAGGGAGGGCTGGATATTGAAAGACATTTCTTGCATCCTCTCCGTTCCCATACAGATTGTAGATGACTCCCCATCCATCAAGAGATGCTTGACCAATAATTGCATGTTGCAGCTGATTGCGATGTGCCAACTCTTTATTGGCTACCATGACGGCTCGAACAGCAACATCTTTCTGAGTAGACAGTGCACTGGCACTGATGGTCACAGGCTGATCTACGGAGACATCGATAAATCCATCTCCGTCGAGAAGATAAACAGGAGCTGAGTTGCTGATAGGAGTGTCATCACTTCGATGTGCCAGTAGAGGGGATGCACTCATCATTGTGCGCTCTTCTATGGGATCTTCCAGAGCGAAGACCTCTATTGGCTGTTGCTCCGTAGCAGGTGACTCACGTTGTTCTGTATCGAGTAATTCTATTGCTGCAGTTATTGTAGGACTTTCTGCTACTGCTTCTGTCACACAATCGATGAGTTCACGTTTTTTTCCTTGAGTAACAGTAAAGGATTGTGAAGTTGCAGTAATCGTATCTTGACCCCAATGCATATTGGATTCGCCAAACTTCGGGCTTGAATAGGCAATAGGAGGAGTAAATGATTCATGAGCTAACGCTGTTCCGTCATGAGAGATGGAAACTGTTACAGACGTCCCATCGTATGTCACTTCTACATCTACAGTGTCTCCTACGCGTAGTTCATCATACGAAAATATAGTGTTTCTATTATCATCACTGCCAAGGAATTGTTGAATAACTCCAAGGCCTTCGCGTCTTGCTTGTACATAGATTGCTTCTCGAAGCCCATTTCTATGATCAGTATTGCCATTCTTTGCAATGATAATAGATGGATAGGAGTCTGCCTGATGAAATGTGTATTTCGCTTGAATAGTTACAGGATTTTTTGGAGATACATCCAGATAGTCTGTTTGAAAATGCGGAGTCTTTCTTGCAAGTTCCAAGGGTGTTTGTCTATCTACGATAGTGATAGGGCCTTCTTGCTCTGCCAAAGCTTCATTGTGGGCATGGTCTTCAGCTGTACAGATTTCAGCAATCGGATTCACACTCATCATTGTGCGGTCTTCAAAGGATTCCAAACAAGGGACAACATTTGCTGAGCTTCTTCGATGAGATTGCGAGCTAAATATAGAGCTGATAGAGCTGGTAAGTTGGTGAGTAAGTCTGGTGACAGTGCTCATAGAGTCTCGTGCAGTATTAGAAGCTTCTAATGGGTTTCTGGTAATCTTATCCATAGGTAATGTAGGGGAAAATAAAGTATCCCTATCACACCGTTTAAGCTGCCTTTCGGCTATAGACCAAGGAGTAGATCAATATATTGATATAGACTTTTTAGCCTAAAAAAGCCAAA
>JAQCIJ010000047.1 GCA_027592135.1 bacterium
TTCCACCAACCTTCGCGCAGCGAAGGTTGTCGTCCGTAGCCTTTTGCAGGTGCGAGTTGCATCAACAACAAACTCGCTGCGGCTACGGTTGGCAAGCCAACCAATAGCGAAGGTTGGCTACAGAGTCATACGGCTTATTTTCGAATTTTCCACCACACACTGAGCATAGACGTTCCAAGAACGAGAAGAATCACAGCAACGAAGTAGGCGAGGAGTTCTGGTGCAGCTAAAATTGCGAGTGCAAAAAACACGGAGAGCAAGCCATTAAACAGCAATCCGTTTCCGAATGTAGGCGGTCTGTTATGTCCGCCGAATTGAAACAGGTGAAACATAGGTAAAGTATAGCATAGCCGACCTCATCCCCAACCATTATACTTTCTCCATGCTTACGACATACGGTATCTCGCACATCGAAACACCAATAGGGTTTTTAGAAGTGCAGGGTAACGAGAAGGGAATAGCGAGTATCGCATTTATCGATGAACGCCCAGAAAAGATCGAAACACATAATGATTTGCAAGCGTGTACCGATCAGCTCAAAGAATACTTTGATGGCAAACGAAAGCGCTTTGATTCCTTGGCTCTGCACTTTGGTGCAACCGACTTTCAGCAGTCTGTATGGGATAGCCTGATGGATGTACCGTTCGGAGAAGTGGTGACCTACGGAGAGCTAGCCAAGCTTGCAGGACACGAAGGGGCTGCACGAGCTGTAGGGACTGCAATGAATGTAAATCCACTACCAATAATCATCCCATGCCACAGAGTACTTCCTGCGGATAGATCTTCGGGGGAGTATGCTTTTGGCGTCGATCGAAAGTTTTGGCTCTTGCAACACGAAACTACGAAATAGCACTATGTTTTTTCGCCCTTCAGGACCGGCAACAGAAACACTAAAGCGGCTGCGCAGGGCACCAGCATTTCGCAGGTACAAGGTACAGGTACGTGGTAAGGGAGAGTGTACGAAGCTTGTTATTGGAATAGGACAACTGCACCCAGTGCTTACAGGAACGTTTGAACGGTTTCAGGCTAGACGTATTGCGAATGTACAAAGTGAAATCTTTGCCATGTGTTGGTATCTCTCTAGAACGCAAAATGTTTTAAGCTTTGGGCAAGAAGGATACTCTGGAACTGGTCTTGCAAGATTTCCAAAGGAGATGCTCAGCCAACTAAAAGCATCTGCAGGCCACAGAAGTGGAGTAAAAAGAGTGTTGCGACGCACAGCATATATCTGGCGAAAAGCACTCAATAAAGGAGACGATAAAAAAGCAGTGCTGTCTGCAACAGCACTAAATGGTATTGCTTTACTACAAGCTCTGGATAGAGGAGTGCATATGTTCCCGATAGAGCAGGAAGATGTGCACAGTGCTATTGGTGAGTCTATTGCGCGGTTGCAGCACGAGATTCATCAGATAGAAACAAGTAGTCTCTATAGATCCGTACAACAAAAAGGAGGCAAAGGCTTAACACGAGAAGAGTATGAATCTGCACAGATGCGCAACAAGCTGATAAAACAGTTTAATACAACACTCTCACATCCACAGCGAGACAAAGCAATACTGCGCGAAGTCATCAAACATGCTCATCGCGATATCACGGTGTTTATACTAGGAGCAGGGCATCGATCTGGCTTTTTAACACTTACGGCAAAGTCTCTTCCCGAAGATATACTCTTTGTGTGGCTAACACCTCCGAGTCTCTGGTGGTGGAAGGCGATGCTTAGGCGTTTAGGGTGGTGTGCAATAGGAATTGCTGCGTTGGTTATGGTTTTTGCGATGTAATTAATTTTCCCCTTGGTCTAGCGCTAACTCCGGCTTATGCTTTTTAACAAAGGCATAAAACTCTTCTGGGCTAAAGAAGACGACATAGGCAGGAATAAGCACGGCAAACCACCATATATAGAGCAGAAGATCGACCAGAATATGGAATATCAAACCAGAGCCCATTCCAAACCAGCGAATGTAGTCTTTGCGGATCCAGAACGAAATGGGGATCAGACACTCAAACATTTTAATCATATTCACTGCAACGTGATACAGCGGATTCCATCCGTAACTCGTGATTTTAAACGCGAGAGGAGTACCCCAGACACCAATCATCGAGTAGTAGAGCATTTCTCCTCCTTGCCAACCGGGGAGCCAGAGTTTCTGAAACCCTACTCCTAAGTACGTCATGGTAATTTGAAACGCAAACATGCGTTGCGAGAATATCGATATCATCTTTCCCCATCGCAGAGGGTTTCCATATTTTTGCCATGCTTCGATGCTGTAGATTTCTCCTGCTTGTGAAAGTACCAAAAATAGCAAGCTAAACATGTAGAGCCTATCGTAGCTTGTATGAAAATGATGTTGTCCGATGTAGTAGAAGTACCACGAAAGCACAAACGCTATAGCAGCTGAGGTTCTTGTGAAAAACCCTATGGTTAGGGCTGCAAGAGCGATGAGATGTATCATGAAAATAATCATGACGACATTTGGTTCCTGTACATCGAGTATCCATTGGAGATTCTCTGGCATGTAGGTCGGGATCGATGGAAAGGTCATGCCATTGCTCGAGTAGAGTTTTTCGACATTTGGCAGACGAATAGCCCAGTAAAAGAGTAGCCACCCACCGACAACGATGCGTACTAATCCCATTAAATGTGGGTAGCTTTCACGTGTCCACCAGTGTTCCCATGCAAGTGCGAATTGTTTTAGCCGAGGAAGGATGGATCGTATGTTCATTGGGCAAAGTATTCAGCCATAACATTTTTGGTGACCTGCTCGGCTGTGTAATTTCCATAAAAATCATATTGAGACTTGGGCCAACTCTCCCATTGCATACGTACAGAGGTGTAGCCAGACCCTTTTGCATTTTCTGCTTCCAATATCCTGCGAGCAATTTCCATGTATTTTGCGTTTTTATCTCTAAAGCTCGACATGCGAATACGAATAGCATATTCACCACGACCAAAGGGGAAGTACTCGCTGTACTCGATCTTGGTCCACAGTCCATTGCGATCTTGACCATAGATCATCATTTCTGCATTGTCGGTAGTGTAGTTTTGAAATGGCGCCATCATTGCATAAAAATGCGTAATAAGTGGCCATTTAATGTGAGGTACCTGCTTTTTGCTTAGTGTGAAGACAAGCGCGCACATCGTTAAGAAGATGTATGTGAGAATAAACGCCTGACGAAGAATGCGAACTACCACAAACGCAGTATATCAATTAATTGTTATTTTTGTAGTGCTTCGCGAATGCATTTTCCCCATTCTTTTGCAGGGACCTGTCGGCAGTTCTGTGCTTCTTGCTTTTGCGTTGCGCGTGTTTGTACAGGATCATTTGTAAAGAATGACCGAACACGATAGCTTTCGCGAATCTGTTTGAGTTCTTGTGGGTTTGCAAGAATTTGGGTCTGTAGCCTTGTTCGTTGATCGGTATCCAATTTTCTTATTTCTGTATTCAATTCTGCTTCGGTTCTTTTTTTCAGTTCTGTACCGAGAGCCCTACTACGTTTGATAACTGTACTTCTTCTTTGGCGAAGGCTATCAATGCGACTTGTTTCGGAAGTCATACGTTCTGTACACCTCTTAAGTGATTCAAGTCTTGGACCAGGTTGCACAACATCAGTAGCTCCTATACCAAGCTTTTCTCTACAATCGAGGTTGTACTGCATACGCAGACTAATAGAGTTTTCCTGAATTTCTTGTTCCTGTATTTCGTCTGTAATAGTTCTACGTCGTGTTTCGGTACGTGTTCTTGACTGCGAGTTTTTTAGGCGAATACAGCGGCGAAGGTTTGCCTTGGTAATTCCTGGTTGTACTTCCATTCCTACTAATCCCATTTCCTGTCTGCATTCCATCTCCAAAGTGGCCATGATGACAAGATCTACACCTGCAAAGGCGCTTGTAGGTATTGCTGCCAAGAGGAGAAGTGCAGTGATCTTTATGAACACGTAAGAATACTACACCATCATGGGATGTATACAAATGTAAACATGGCTTTATTAAGCCGTCTAAATAGAGTATAAAGACATCCCCATGCCACTGTTTCTCTTAGCTATCGCTGCCATTCTTAGTGCCTGTACTGCAACAGTGACACAACAAGTAGAGCCTCTGGATATTGTTCGAGAGTTGGTATTTTCCGATGTACCCGATGTACATTTAGCGCTTTCTGAAAGTGGGAGTACATTTTTGGGAAGATTTTCAAGTAACAGTGCACTAAACAGTCAGGAGAGTTTTGTTTCAGATTTTCACGGTGAGATGCGTATAACCCTCTATCAAAATAATAAAGTGGAATGCAGATGGTGGGCAGAGGGTAGGATCTCAGACCCGACAGTGTACGAAAAGGTCAACGGATTTATCGAAGTGTATTCGGTATTGTGTACTGGAAAACTGCAACGTGATGGAAGTTTTGAGTTTCAGGGATCCTTTATATCAGAAGGTCCAGAAGATGCATCTGGTGATGAAACATTTACACTAAAGGGAACAGCTTCGGATGAGCTGATACGAGGGTCATTAATTCTTGATGGCGTATTACGCAATGCGGTATCGCTAGAAGATCCAAATCAAATACATCATCAACCTCAGGGTGTCCAGTTTGAGGCAGTGTTCGAATAACTACAGCACGAGTTCGAGAATGTGTGCAAAGAACGCAAGTGCCTCTTCTATACGAGCGGTAATTTCCAGTACGACAATATGGTCGGCATCAAGCAGAGGTTCTCGATCTGCCAGATCTGTGTAATATTTTAACGCCTCGATATCAGCAGAAAATGCAGCAAGTGGTTTATCGAGAGCTTCTTGTACGTTTGTATCCAGCTCTTTATACAGCTTTTGTACAACTTCTCGTACAACAACTGCTTCTTCATACGACAGAAGCAGAGCTTGTGCTTGGGAAACTTCTGCATCCTCCGTCTGCTGCGGGGAAGTATCCCCGCTCTCTACCTCTACTTCTGCACCTTCTATCACCTCTGCACCACCCTCTATTATGGTTGGATTTGCTCCACATCCTGCAAGAAATACAGTGCTAAGGCCGAATATCATTAATGAATATCGCATTGGGGGGATTATAGAGAATAGTTATTCATATATTGATTAAAAAGTTGAGTTAGCCGGCGGTTTAAACCGCCGGCTAACAGGTGTGTATAATGTGGCAAATTCATTTGCCATTAGCCAAAATAGTACAAAGTCAGTCGATTGCACTCGTAGCTCTCGTAGCAGTAGTTGGTGGGTACATTGGTGCCTTCGTAAGCACTGCATACTAATATCCATCGCGATGTCGCTACAGAGCTCCGATTACAGGAGCGTCTTCTTACCGATCTTCGCA